>JANQHV010000070.1 GCA_028282505.1 SAR324 cluster bacterium
GCCACTAAAAACTCGGCAATCAAGCGACTGCGTCCACTGATTCCATCGGCTTTGTCACTGTATGACTTCCGACTCTCCTCTCCTGCTTCAATTCTTCTCTTATGGAAGACTTTGGCCACATCATCAATGGCGCCAATGACCCCAAACGCGACCATAATGGTCAAGAGGGCGATGATGTATTGATTGAGATTACACCATAAAATAGACGATATCAAAATTGAGAAAATCAGTACTCCCCCTCCCATGATGGGAGTCGCCCCCGTATACGGTTTACACCCCGGAACTGCGGGAGTGAAATCCGAAGTGATCCCCTTCTTACGAAAAAAACGGATGACCTTTGGCATGCAGAAAACAATAATCAAATACGCTGTAATAAACGTCATCCCTCCTCGAAACAGGACGGACTTGAATATTTGATAAGGCCAAATGGAATAAAGCAGAACAGCAATCATAAGGAGCTTCTTATCAGCTTACTAGGGATCATACCGTCATCAGTTCCTTTTCTTTTTTGTTCATCAACTCATTGATTTCCTCAATATGCGCATCTGTCCTTTTTTGGGTGAGTTCTAACGTGGATTTCTCTTCATCCTGGGAAATTTGCTTGTCTTTTTCCAATTTTTTGATGTTCTCATTGGCCTCGCGTCGCACGTTGCGTATGGCTACTTTTCCATCCTCACCCATTTTTTTGATACTCTTCACCAGTTCTTTGCGTCGTTCTTCAGTTAAAGGAGGAATGACGGCACGGATGATGTTGCCATCTTGAGAGAGCGATAAGCCCAGATTGGCCCGTTGCAATTCCCGTTCGATGTCCTTAATCATATTTTTATCCCAAGGATTGATCACCAGCAACTGTGGCTCTGGCGTGGAAATCGAGCCAACTTGAGAAACAGGAGTTGGCGTTCCATAGTAATCGACTTTCACAGGATCGAGAATGGCTGGGGTGGCACGTCCTGTGCGTACTGCCGCATATTCACGTTTCAAGCTTTCAATAGCACTATCCATTTTTCTCTCAAGGACTTCCAATACCTCTTCTGTTGTTTTGGCACTCATAAACCCTCCTTCATTACTGATGTTATGTGAACGAAAACGAAAGCCGCACTTGTTCGCAAAAAGTATACACGTAACATGAGTTAATTAATAATAGTTCCAATATCATCGCCACAAATGGCTCTCAGAATCGAGTCTTGTGCTTCAATATCGACGACAATGATAGGGAGATTGTTATCTCTGCAAAACGCGATAGCAGTCGCATCCATGACCTGTAAGTTTTTTTCCAGAACCGCATCATAGGACAAAGAGCTATAGCGTATCGCATCGCTATGCACATTGGGATCTTTGTCGTAAACTCCATCGGTTTTGGTGGCTTTGATGACCACACCCGCACCAATTTCACTTGCTCTCAAAACAGCAGCCGTGTCTGTGGTAAAAAAAGGATTTCCCGTCCCCGCGGCAAAAATCACAATTCGTTTTTTTTCAAGATGACGGTCTGCCCGGCGTTTGATATAGGGTTCTGCAATGGCACGCATTGTGATAGCAGACATCACTCGGGTTTTGTATCCCTGCTGCTCCAGAGCATCTTGCAAACACAGGCTGTTAATGGCGGTAGCCAACATGCCCATATGGTCCCCGGCCACTCGATCCATTTTATAAGGAGCCGAGCGGGCGCCACGAAATATATTGCCACCTCCAACCACAATTCCAATTTCTACACCGAGTTCGTAGATGGCAATGATGTTATTGGCGATGCGTTCGATGACTTCGTAATCAAAACCAGAACCACTGGGGCCTCCGAACACTTCTCCACTCAGTTTCAACAATACCCGTTTATATTTTGGTGTCACAGTGGCTCTCTTTTAGAATTGGAACTTGGCAAAAGCCGTGAGTGAGATCTTCCTGCCCAGCTTCTTACCAGTATCTTCCAACAAAGCCTTAATGGTTTGATCCGGGTTTTTCACAAAGGGCTGTGAGAGAATACAAACTTCTTTTTTGAATTTATTCAAACGGCCAGTGATCATTTTTTCAATGATATTGTCCGGTTTTCCAGATTCTTTCGCCTGAGCAATCAAAATTTCTTTTTCTTTCTCCAGGGTCTCTAGCGGAATTTGATCTTCACTGATGGCTTCTGCAGAAGTAGCCGCCACGTGCATCGAAATGTCTTTGGCCAGTTCTTCTAATTCCGCACCTTCATAAGATTGATCGACTTCTAAAGTGACGAGCACCCCAATTTTACCCGTCATGTGAACGTAACCACCGACAATCCCAGAATCAGCCTTGAGCGACTTTGCCTCCAAAAACTGAATGTTTTCTCCCAATTCACTGACTGCCGTGTGTAAAATATCCTGAACGGTGCCAGATCCTTGAATAGAAGCCTGGTTCAAAAAATCATTTTCCCCCTGGGCGCTTGCTTGTTGAGCTAGTTCCAACAGTAATTTTTTGAACTGTTCATTTTTGGCGACAAAGTCGGTTTCGCAGGCAATTTTAACCAGTGCTCCGCTTTTCTTATCTTTTGAGATAAAAATTCCAACACCACCATCTTTTGTTTCACGGGAAGACTTCTTCAATGCTTTCGCCTGTCCGGTTTTACGGAGATGTTCTTTCGCAGCCTCCATATCACCCTGAGCCTCGACTAATGCTTTTTTACATTCCATCATCCCAACGCCGCTGATTTCTCGCAGCTCTTTCACCATACTTGCTGTAATATTTGACATAGATCTTTCACTTCAATAAATTAATGGAACAGTTTTTCAATGATTGAATTATTGAGGTTGGTCATATTTTTGGCCAGTTGTGAAAAAATGATTTTCCCTCCTTTCCAAGGAGGGAATAGAGAGGTTGTGGATATAGCACCAACCCCTCCTGGCCAAAGATCGGTCCTGCTCCCTGCAAGGGAAAGAACGCATAAGTGGCCAAAAATATGATCAATCCCGAACTATTGTAAAGTTGAGTACACACTCTCTTCCTGTCCACTAGGGATCAACACAGGCAGAGGGAATTCAGGATTAATGAATACAAAGAAGAGATGTTAGAACAGGTAAGAGAGCCGTCCGTTACTCCTTATTCGTGCTTTCAACTTCGATCGATGTAACGATTGATTCTTTTTCTCCCTGAGTGTCATTGTCAGTTGCAGGTTTCTCAGGCTTGGTCTCCACTTCTACTGAAACAGCTTTTGCTTCCTTTTCCGTTTCTTTTGCATCCATTGCCCCTGTATTTTCTGTTTCGACAGGAGGTTCGACACGCTGACGCTGTGTCCTGGCAGTCTTTCCTTCTAAAACAGCCGTTGAAATCACGTTAGCAAACAACTGAATGGCACGGGGTGCATCATCATTTCCAGGAATTGGAAAATCAATGCCTTCTGGGCTACAATTGGTGTCCACGATGGCAATGATCGGGATTCTCAGTTTTTGGGCTTCTTTGATGGCAATGTGCTCCTTCTTGCAATCTACAATAAAAATGGCGCCAGGCAGTTCTTGCATTTCCTTTACCCCACCCAGAGAACGCTCTAATTTTTGGCGTTTGCGATCCAGATACAATGCTTCTTTTTTGATCATGCCAGGATAGTTACCTTCCGGGCCTGCAATGTCTTCATAGTGTTTGATTTTCGCAACCGATTGCCGTACCGTGGTAAAATTTGTCAATAGTCCACCCAACCAACGCTCATTGATGAAATGACTCTGACAACGACGTGCTTCCTCAGCAAGAATGTCACGGGCTTGATCCTTGGTGCCCACGAACAGAATGGATTTTCCTTCTTCTGCCTGTTTACGTGTGTACTCGTAGGCTGCTTTGAGCTTGCCCAACGTTTGTTTGAGATCAATGATATGAATCCCGTGCTTGGCTCCATAAATGTATTGATTCATCTTTGGATTCCAACGCTGAGTCTGGTGCCCAAAATGAACACCGGCTTCAACAAATTGTTTTAACGAAACAACTGCCATATTGTATTTTCTCCAGTTAAATGGCGTAAAAAATAGCCCCTTTTCTCAAATAAAATCGAATTTCAGAAGGTTACTTGTATTATTTCATATAGATACCAATTTTCCCCTTACAAATAACGGCAATGCACCACGAAAATTAGTAAAGAAAATCTTACTTAATTAGAGGATAATAAGTGTTTTTGCAAGTTTTTTAAAAGGGGACAGATTTATTTTATGGCAACCAATCGGCAAGCTGCCCAAGATAGGGAGCGAGGCGCTGTGTCCGCTGGATAAACTTTTCCAGAGCCCCAGCCGAACCTTCAGCAGATTTCAAAATGTCAGTGGTTGTCTTCAGAGCCGTGTTGATAGAATCTTTGTCAGGTTCTTTATCAGGCTTGGGATGTTCCAGCTCGATCTTTCCTTGCTCCACTGCATTCAAAGCCTGTTTTTTTGCCCGTTCTTCAATGTTGAGGCAATGGATCAAGGTTTGTAATTCTTTAAAAATTTGCAGGGCGTCCTCGGCACTCATTCCGCTATGAATGGAGCCACCATAAGCCTGGTTTACAATATAGATTGGAGTGTTGGGTGGATCAGTCGCTTTTTCACTACCTTTTGAATGAGCAGGATTTGTATCTTTGCTAACGGGCATTTTATCCCAATACCAATCCCGGAATATGGTACCGGCAATTTCGGGCTCATCGGGATCACTGTCATCAATCACCCCATGATAGCTTAACGTTTGTAAAGCCGATTCCCATTGGGGTTGCAAAGCAGCTTCCAATTTCATTTTGATCTCTTTGACGTGCATCCGACCGTCTGGTGCTTTTGCCAAGATTTGATAAACAGCATGCTCTGTTGGCCTAAATTTTTTCAACCAATTGTCAAAAGTATTATGATCTTTCAAAAATTCTTGCACATATGATTTCAAATATTTTTTATCCCAATGGTTTTGATTGTTCCATAAATATTCCAGCAAACCCTGTAGCAGATAAGGATGACGGCCCGTCATACGAAAGAGTTCCGGCTCCAAGTCCTCGTCAAAACCATCAGGAAAGCCAGCATTCAAAAGTTGCCGGGCTGGTTTTATCTTCAGAATACTTAAATATTTGGCCCGTAAGTTATTCAGAGGGGAAGAGCCAGAGGAGATCAACTGCTCCAGATTGTTGACACCACTGGCCACCAACCGAAAATGACGGTGAAAGCGGGAAATCATCAGGAGATTTCTCAAATTCTGAAAAAACTGGTCATTGGGCAAGGAGTGAACGGCCACATCCAATTCATCAACTAGCAAAACAATCACCCAATCGGCACCGTATTTTTCATTCAGCAATGGTTTGGCCTGATCCATAGCTTTTAAAAAACTCTGGTAGGGTTTTTCTGAATTCATGGACTGTTGGGATTCTGTCACAATTTCACGGACTGTCAGGGAATAGACTTGCTCAAAAAGGTTTTGACAAGTTCTTTGATCCAGCTCCTGGATGTCTAGATACCGTGGCAAGAAGCGCAAGGGTTGAGGGGCAGTTTGCTCCAGTTCTTTTTGCAGTTGCAACAGCAAGGAGGTTTTCCCGCAACGCCGCCCGCCGATCAAAGCAAAGGAATTGCCATCACGCAGGCCATTGAGCAACTGCTGCAACAAACGGTCGTATCCGACAAAAAGATTTCCTGGTTTGGTACAATTATATGGGTTCATGACTACCTCTTCAAATCACCGCACACAGATCAACACAACCCTCTTTGCCAACTTCTCATTTTATCCAGTACAGTTTCCCTTACCTTAGCAAAATAATTTCTGCCAACAGATGGCAATTCGGAGGTTGTTCGAGAGTGAAAGGAAGCTATACAAGTTCAAAATAAATTTACAAATTTATAACGAGAAAATCAAGTGGCTTTTTTCCAAAACAACTATGAGAGAAGCCATTCAATTTCTTCCAGGGCTGCATGGTTCATCATTTGGAGAACTAGATAATAGCAAAAGAAATGGGCTGATAATAGGAAATTGGGAACCCATACGTGAATCAAATGTTGACAAAATACCATATTTTCACCATACTTTTGATGTATCAATAACTCAACGAAAGGAGATAATATGCCAGTAAAAGTGACAATGAATCTGACAGAACAAGATGTTCAAAACACAGAAAAATTGACAAATATGCTCCATTCTCGAAGCAAAGCTGCTACTGTTAGTACTGCTTTATCCGTGACTGCAACGATTGCTGAAATCCTTTCTCAAGGAGGGGATCTCATGATACGTAACTCAGATGGTTCAATGGAGAGGTTAATCATAACAGGAATGCAATATGGAAAATAACAGCCAGAACGGTGAAATTGAAGACTGGGGCTCTGGAGAGGATAATCAACGGATTGAACGACATCCTGCATATCGAAGTGATCGTTATTTTTATCGAGTAATTGCATTGTCGCTGAGTGTTGTTGTGATTCTCTCAATGGTAGGTTCTCTTTGGTTAGCCTACTTGATAAAAATATACCTGAAGCTATTGTTGCTCTTGGCTCCACTGCCGTCGGAGCTTTGGCAGGAGTATTAGCGGGAAGTAGACGATAAGAGTGGTTTGATTCACTTTTATGTTCGATCACATAAGAATTGTTGTTGGTGCACTATAGCACATATCAAATAACATTCCGTTCTAACCAGACAGTAAACAAGTTGGCGGTCACCAGCAGCCTACCGTCAATATTCATGATCAAACCGAAATTTTCAAGATTTGTGCAGGCATCTTCTAATTTTTTCGGCACTTCGCTTTCCAGATACCCCTGATTCCCAGTTTGGCAAATCGCCGTGAGCAGCTGCTGTTCATCCTCATGCAACAACTTCCAGACGCCTTCCTTGTAGTAGTTTCCAATATCGTTTTTACGCAACTCCTTGCGAATCTCCATAGCCGTTTCTTCCACCCGCTCCAGATTGATTGATTTGAGAGAACCTTCCTCACAGGCATGACTGGCAAAAAAACGAGTGATCAATGGATGACCACCACAATACTGATAGACTTGCCGGGCTGCTTCTTCCTGCCAGACAATCTTTTTCCACAAACCAATTTCTTTGACGAGGGCTTCACTTTCTGCGGCGTTCAAGAAACCCACATATTCTTCCTGAAAGGAACGAAACATCGGATTTTCCCCAATGCTCTCACCCAACAAATTGAGGCGGTTGACATCAGGCCGATAAGCAATGACCATGCTGACCAGACAGCGATGAGACTGAGCCAAACCACGCAATGCTCTGAAAAGATGAATGTACTCCCGCAAGATGATTTCACTGTCGGCATAGGTTGGAGCAGGGAACAACTTATCGATTTCATCCAGAATGACCAGAAAAGGGCTTTGCTGTCCCGAGGCTTTCCAGATCTCAAAGAGAGCCAATACGTGTTTACGAAAAGATTCCCGGTCAAAAACCGAAGGCAGCGGAGGTAGTGTTGCCGAAACCAAAGAGCGCATTTCACGCTCCAACTCTTTAAGAATTTCTTCAAAATAGATCGCCGCTTTCTCGCTAAAAGCCTGGCAATCGAGATAAACCATCGGAGTCTCAGAAAAACGTTGCTGGACCAGATTGATCAAGGACGTTTTCCCGACTTTGCGCAAACCGAAAATGCCGATATGTTGTCTCTGTAGCAAAATTGCAGGCAACCGCTCCAGGAAGGCATCCCGGCCAAAAAACCAGGTGGGGTCATGGATCGGTTTGGATTCCAGGTAAGGGTTCAGGCGCACCAGGTAGGGTTCTTCCAATTGTTTCAGTTTCTCCGCACAATCTTTTCTAACCAGAGATTTTTGCATGAGAGGGGAAAAGAGGGGGATGATTTCACAATCTAGCTTCTCCCGCAATTGCTGGATGTTTTCCGAAGCAGGAGCCTGCTTGTTGTAGACCAGGTAAATTTTCAGATCCTGGGGGAGTTTCTTTTTCTGAGACTGGAGAGCACTTAAGATGAGTTCATGATTGTCTTGCCAGAGAGCGACCAGGCTCTCTTTTTGTTTGTCTTCGCTCTGTAACAACAAAAGTGTTTGGGCCAGAGATTCCTGCTTTGTGTAGCCAGCCTGCCGAAAAAAGCCTTTAGCGATTTCCATTGGATCGGAGCGTTTGTGGACCAGATAGCCGACCACGAGCACAAACAAACAGGCCACTGCCAGGCCACTGAACCACAACTCTTTATTGTCAAAATGATCCCAGCGTTTCCGCAACCACTTTCGCTCAATCTTAACATCTGCTGCGGTCAAAACCTCTTGTAAATTGGTACGCTTCAACTCATCCCGGTAATATTGCCCAAGGTTGTAAACATAAAGTGGATCTACCTTGTTCTCAAAACGAATGGCCGCATACTCATCCCCCTGCAAAGAGGAAACATAGAATAACTTTTCCGGGCTAAAAACCAGCCACTCATTGGCTGGCAATAAGGCCCATGTCCAAACCAACTTTTTGTTTTTGACATCCCACAGCTTGATGGTAGTATCCAAGCTGCTGGAAACAAGTTGGGTTCCGTTCGAGTTGAAGGAGACTGATTCGACTGAGGAGGTATGACTTCTGAGAGTGTTCAATAACTGACCGTTTTTGACATTCCACAGCTTGATGGTATTGTCCCTGCTTCCAGAAGCTAGTATTGTTCCATCAGGACTGAAAGAAGTCGAATTGACTGAAGAAGTGTGCCCCTTGAGAGTGTTCAATAACTGGCCATTTTTAACATCCCAGAGTTTGATAGTCTTGTCACTACTGCCAGAAGCCAGCCTGGCTCCATCAGGGCTGAAGGAAACCGAATTGACCGAAGAAGTGTGATCTTTGAGAGTAGTAACTAACTCTCCACTTTGGACATCACTAACGCTAATGGTTTTATCCATAGTTCTAAAAGCCAGTATTGACCTATCAGGGCTAAAGGCTATGCCACTATTCCAACCTTTGAAAGAGAACTTCCCTGCAACAGGCATAATAGTTATTGTAAAGTTTGAAAAGATATTGAAGTTAAAGGTAGTGAGTAACTCCCCGCTTTTGACATCCCAGAGCTTGATAGTCTTGTCACTGCTATAGGAAAACAGTTTGGTTCCATTAGGGCTAAAGGAAACCAAATAGACTTTTTCGGTATGGCCACTGAGGGTATTTATCAACTCTCCATTTTTGATATCCCATATTTTGATGGTATTATCCCAGCTTCCAGAAGCCAGCCAGGCTCCATCTGGGCTGAAGGCAACTGAAGTAATATCAAGAGCATGGTCGCTGAGAGTATATACTAACTCCCCATTTTGGATATCCCAAACCTTAATGGTATTACCCAAACCTCCAGAAATCAATTTTGCTCCATCTGGACTCAGGTATGCTGAAACGGCATTAGGAGTATAGTTTTTAAAACTATATACTAACTGGTTGTTTTCCAAATCCCAAACCTCAACTCTCTTGTCACTGCTTCCAGAAACTAACTTTGATCCGTCAGGACTAAAAGATACTGAATTGACTGCAGCACCATATTCGTCGGTGGTACCGATTAACTCTCCGCTTTTGACATCCCAGAGCTTGATGGTCTTGTCCCAACTGCTGGAAGCCAGCCGAGCTCCATCAGGGCTGAAGGCCACAGAAGAGACTGTAGAAGTATGCTCACTGAAAGTTTTCAACAACTTCCCTCTTTTCACATCCCAAAGCTTGATGGTTTTATCTCTGCTTCCAGAAGCCAGCGTAGCTCCATCAGGGCTGAAGGAGACCGAATGGACTGAAGAGCTATGTCCACTGAGGGTGTTCAATAACTTTCCACTATTGACATCCCAAAGCTTAATGGTTTTGTCACCTTTGGAAAGAATTCTCCGGCCTCCGGAAGCTAGTGTGGCTCCATCGGAACTGAAAGCAATTGAGTAGACTGTAGAAGTGTGGCCCCTGAGGGTGTTCAATAACTTCCCACTGTTGACCCCCCAGAGCTTGATGGTCTTGTCCCCACTGCCAGAAGCCAACTTGGCTCCATCAGGGCTGAAGGAAATCGAAGTGATTCCAGAGGTATGTCCGCCGAGGGTGTTCAATAACTTCCCACTGTTGACCCCCCAGAGTTTGATGGTCTTGTCCCTACTGCCGGAGGCCAGGACTGCTCCAACAGGACTAAAAGAAACCGAAGTGACGTAGTTGTCATGACCACTGAGGGTGTTCAATAACTCCCCGCTTTCGACATCCCAAAGCTTGATTGTCTTGTCATTGCTTCCGGAAGCTAGGGTTGCTCCGTCAGGGCTGAAGGCCACAGAAGAGACTGTTGAATCATGACCTGTTTGTAAAAAAATTTCTGCAGTTTGGGCTAGGCTTTGCGAGACTGTGAGGAGGAACAGTAGCAAAAAAGGGGACAGGTTTATTTTTCTTAACAGCCAAGATGGTAACATCATTTGTTTTTTTGTTGCTTTGCCCACTAAAAGTTCTTCAATTTATTAGGAAGCAGATCAAATCAGGATTGAAAGGATTGATGGCCTACGGCCTACCATACAAGATCTTACATCCTCCCTTTATCATAAATACTTAACTACTATCCAGGTAAAAATGAACTTCCTGGCAAATATTTCATGCAACCGGATATGGACCGGCTGCCACCAATTTTTTATATTTGGCCTGAACGTTGAGGTTCAGACCTTCCAATGACCTGGTTCTGAGCAACTCCGAGTCTCCTTTTTGAGCAAAGACGACTTCATCAATCGTAAATTCCCTATTACAACACCTAAAATCAAGCTCTGCTCAAATATTGTACATTGTGTAAGTCAGAGTTGCAAAATGCGCAAAACAGAGATCCATTGTGTGGTCATCTTTTCAAAAATCTGGTAGTGATCGAGTTTTTGAAACATCGGTTCAACACTGGAAGAAGAAGCAAAGGAAATTCATGTTCCAGAAAAATCTTTTCTTGAAGTGCTCCCCCACCATATCATTGACAATATCATTGACGGATTTTATACTGATTTGTATTTCTTAGTAAACGTATTCACAATAAAGTACACCAATTCATGCTCTTAATGTATTAATCATGTATGGTAGTGTCACATCCAGGAACATTTAGTAAATAGATTCTGAAGAGAGGTATTATGGGACATCGAGAGTTGCCAATTCCTGATCATTTTCAGCCAGAGCGAGTCGGCGAACTATGGAAAACGCCTTACCAGGAGCGTGCTCTTGAAGCACACCATTGGAGACAACAGCATTCCATCTCTCCAGCGGTTCATGACCAAAAACGAATTTGTCTTTTTTTGGTAGATGTCCAAAACACTTTTTGTTTACCAGGTTATGAGTTGTACGTGGGGGGACGCTCTGGTCAGGGAGCAGTGGATGACAATCGACGGTTGTGTGAATTCATTTATCGCAATCTGGCTTCTCTCTCAGAAATTTGTACTACAATGGACACTCACCAGGCGATACAGATTTTTCATAATATCTTTTTGGTGGATAGCCAGGGGAGCCATCCCGAACCATATTGCCTCATCACCGCCCAGGATATTGAAGACAAAAAATGGCAATTTAATTCAGAGGTTGCCTCTGGATTAGGCATGAATGCGGAGCAGGGGCAAGCATACCTGGAGCATTATGTCAGCCGGTTGAAACAGGATGGGAAGTACGATCTGACCAGTTGGCCCTATCACGCAATGCTGGGAGGAGTGGGACATGCCCTGGTTCCAGCAGTGGAAGAGGCAATGTTTTTCCATAGTATTGTCCGCTTTGCTCAATCCGATTTTCAAATCAAAGGAAACAACCCATTGACAGAAAACTATTCAGCCTTATGCCCTGAAGTGTTAGAAGATGGCGATGGAAGGTCGATTGCGGAGCCAAATACTGGTTTAATTCAGAAGCTGTCCACGTTTGATGTTGTCATCATTGCAGGCCAGGCCAAAAGCCATTGTGTGCGCTGGACTATTGAAAATTTGCAGGAAGAAATTCAAAAAACAAATGGTCTCAGTCCACAAAATGTTTATCTGCTGGAAGATTGTACGTCTCCGGTGGTGGTTCCGGGAGTGATTGACTATACGGATGATGCCAATGAAGCCTTCCAAAAATTTGCAGCTGCCGGTATGCAGGTTATCCAATCGACAATGCCCATGTCTGAATGGCCTGGATTGCAATAAGGCCGAATGATATGCTCCATTCCATCCAATTAACCCTGCCAGACTGGATACCAGCTTTTGTGGAAAAATATCCTGCCCATTTACCAGACCTTGGAGAAAGGATGCGTTTTGTTTTAGCCCTGACACGCAAAAATATTGAGTCCCAAACCGGAGGGCCTTTTGGTGCCGCAGTCTTTGAAAGAGCAAGTGGTAAGTTGGTTTCGGTCGGAGTCAATCGTGTTATGCCAGAACAAGTGTCCTCTGCCCATGCAGAAGTGATGGCTCTCAGTTTTGCTCAAAAACAACTGGGAGCTTATGACCTGGGAAGTGCTCCTCTGGTTGAGCATCAGTTGGTGGTGAATGCACAAATGTGCGCTATGTGTCTGGGAGCTGTGTGTTGGTCTGGGGTTCGAGATGTGGTCTATTCGGCAACCAGCAGAGATGTGGAAAAAATTACGGGATTTGACGAAGGCCCTCTTCCAGAGAACATCGATTCAGCCTTATCTTCTCGGGGAATCTCCGTGACCGGTCCTTTTCTGGCAGAAGAAGGAATCCAGGTTCTTCAAAAGTATGTAGAAGCTGGTGGTTTCATTTATAATGCTCGCTTGGATAGAGCTTGATCATATTTCTGGACAGCTTTTTTTACAAAAGTTTGATCGGCTTCCTGTTTATCCCCTCACTTTAGCCTTTCCCCAAGGCGAAGGAATCCACAGTGTTCAAAAGAAACTGGACTCTGTCGTGCCCTCTATGAGATACTGTAGTCAGATTTGGATAAAGATGACAAATGCACGAATGTATGCACTTGAAAAAAAATGAAGCTATCACACCGTATTGAGAATGCCATCTGCATCGTCCATGTCAGGGACGACATTACCTGGCAAAATGCAGAAGATTTCCGGTTCTATGTCCAACTGCTGACAGAAGATCACCACCCCCAAGCCATTATCGTGAATTTAGAGGAAGTGAGAAAAATCGATTCTTCTGGGATAGGGGTGCTCTATAGTTTGTACAAAAGTTCTCATAAAAGAGATATTCGTTGGATGCTCTGTCAGCTTAGTAACGATGTTGCTGAAGTATTATTGAGTATTGGTCTGGACAAAACGTTTACTTTTTACGAGACCGAGGAAGACGCATTAGCTGAATTGCAAGAAGCTCTGTGAAAGGGACATCAAAAATTAGCAGACATTTCTAATCCCGTTTCCTGGTGACAAAGCGGATTATCCTTTTCAGTTTTTTCCATGCATTCTTCTTTGTATGTGTATCCAATGTTGACATGTTCGTTCACTTTCACCCGAAAATGGGCATCCACAGTGGTTCGATGGGGGACGTCAGGAGCATCATCAACGCTTTCCTTGGCTTGATGGAGTGTCTCGTATCGCCAGATAATCAGCTGATTGGTGAATTTTTTATCCTCGCTCGTGTGTTTGAGTTGAAGTTGCCATGACCCGATTGTATTAGAGCGCCTCACCCTCTCTGTTTTTTCAAAGATTTCCCGCACCTCTTCATTCAAGCCAAGATTGTAGCTGATTTTCGCATCTTGAGAATCATTATAGAGGTTAAAGAAATCATACATAATTCCTCCCAGTCCTTGGACACGACTCACTAAATTATCCTGAGTATTGCTTTCTACAGAAGAGTTGCCAAATAAAGACCAGGCCTCGTTCAAAAACCAATTGACACTTGAATCGGCTTTACGGGTATAGTTATTCTGCTCACTGTTATCGCTCAGTTTGACTCGATTGCTCTTGTAATTGCTATTGAACAAAAATTCTCCTTTGGGTTTGTCTTCTGTTTTGAAATGCTTCTTCCCAGAAAACCCCATTTCCACATCTTCTGTAATAGAGGTATCACGCTTATTTTTTAACGCTGTTCGTACTTCATATTTCGTCGGATTCGCTTGTTTTTTAGCAGAAACAACGTGGGGGCCTGCCAGAATAATAATCGTGATAATGATAAAAACTTTGAGGCAATAATACATTTCACGTGAAGATTTTCGGAGTTGGTCATATTTTCAGCAAATATAATACCGTGACTAAGGTTTTGTTTGGCTTCCTCTTTGCCCATGAGACAATCTCCCGAAAACTGTCATGCTGAGCGTAGTCGAAGCATCTCAGAGACCCTTCGACTACGCTCA
>JANQHV010000114.1 GCA_028282505.1 SAR324 cluster bacterium
CTGTTTTTTCATTGAGCAAGGGGGTGGGGTTGGGGATTGGAGCCACTTTTATAGCGAGCAGCCTGCCTGCCTGGTATGCCAGTCAAGCCTTACCAAAAAAAATTGATACTCGCTCTCTCCAGGAAGAACGCTATTACCTGCAAATGAAGAAAGGCAGTTTGGTAGGGATGCTCATGACAGGTCTCGGATCGTTGTTGCTGTTCTTGCCAATGGTCGATTTGTGGGTGAGTTATGCCGGTTTATTTATCGCTATGGTAGGATGTGCGCTTTTGGTTCCTGTTGGCACCATGTTCCTGTTGTACCTCGTAAAGATGTTTTTGAAGCAGGGAACCGGAACGTTTGGTTTGATGGTGGTACGCGGAGTTCAAGCGGATTTGAGCCGAACCAGTGTAGCTATTGCCGCCTTAATGATTGCCATTGCTGCCACAATTGGACTGGAGATCATGATCCAAAGCTTTCGTGCCGCTGTTGCCCAATGGGTGAATATTTCCCTGCAAGCCGACATTTACCTCTCTCCTCCTGCTTTGGTTTCAAATCGTGACCAGGTATTCCTGCAAAAATCCTTCATTGACAAAGTTACCACTCTTTCAGATATTGCAGAATTTGGCAAATATCGTCGTTTCTCTGTCAATCTAAATAAACAAAGTATTCCCGTCGTGGCTCTTCAAATTCCCCAGAGAGGATGGGGGGCTTTCCATTTTAAAGACATCATTTCTGACGACTTTTGGAACGATTTTAAACAGAACGATACCGTGCTTATTTCAGAAGCACTGGCATTTCGTCAATCCCTCCAGGTGGGTGATAAGGTTGAGTTGCAAACACAACAAGGGGTGAACAGCTTTCAGATTTCCGGAATCTTTTACGATTACAGTTCCGCACAAGGGTTGCTCATGATGAGTTATCAGAATTTAGAAAAGTACTGGCACGATTCTCGTGTGAATTCCTTTGCACTGTATTTAAAAAATGACCAGTCCTTGGAAGATGTCCTCATCCAGCTACGTCAATTGGTGGAGCCCTCTCAACAAGTATGGATGAACTCAAACCATAAGTTGCGTGAACAAACGTTGATCGTTTTTGATCGTACCTTCGCCATTACTCAAGTTCTGCGGATTTTGATTGCAGGAGTTGCTTTTGTGGGGGTTTTCAGTGCACTGATGGCGCTCCAGTTGGAACGGCAAAAAGAACTTGGTACCTTGAGAGCACTGGGGCTGACGCCACGACAACTGGCAGGTCTGGTCAGTTTGCAATGTCTCTTGATGGGCCTGATTGCCGGAGTGATTGCCATACCTGTCGGTATTTTTCAGGCATTCGCTTTGATTTTTGCCATCAATCAACGCTCATTTGGCTGGACATTTCCAATGATGTTCTCTTCTAATATTTTTATTCAGGGAGTGTGTCTGGCCCTAATCGCTTCTGTGCTAGCTGGCATTTATCCTTCCATTAAAATGGGAAACACACTTCCTACTGCCGCTTTACGGGAAGAATGAAAGCAATTTCCAGAGGAGAAAATAGTGAAGACCGCAAAACAGACATTTCTTAAGCCTGGTGTGGATTATGACGAATTATTTCGTCAATTTGGTGAACACAGTAGTGATGTATTCTGGGCCGTGGAGTTACGGGATGGCCGGATAGAACCAATTTATGTGAATCCTGCCTTTGAAAAAGTCTGGGGACTTTCTGCTGAAGTGATTTACGAAAGTTTTAACAACTTAATTCAATCCATTCACCCGGAGGATAAGGAGCGATTTCAGACCGCTATTACGAAGCTGACCGTTGAAAAATTTGACATCGAATACCGCATCATTCGTGCTAACGATGGTGAAGTTCGCTGGATTCATGATCGTGGATATTCAGTCAAAAATGAGCAGGGTGAGGTGTATCGCTTCATAGGTGTGGCCCAGGATATTACAAAGAAAAAATTGGTAGAGCAGGAAATTCATGAACAAAATGACATCCTGCACACCATTGGAAGCATGGCCAAGGTCGGGGGATGGAGGGTCGATTTAGCAACCATGACCCCTATCTGGTCCGAAGAAGTGTATCGTATCCATGAAGTTGAGATTGGTCACCAGCCTGCTCTGGAAGAAGCCATTAATTTTTACGCTCCAGAAGCACGTTCTGTCATCACAAAGGCTTTTCAAAACTGTGCTTCAGAAGGAATTCCCTATGATGTGGAATTGCCGTTTATTACGGCAAAAGGCAATCGTCTGTGGGTTCGGGCCATTGGTCGTGCTGAACAAAAAAATGGTCAAGTCACTCGAATTTATGGAGGATTTCAGGATATTACCTCACAAAAGGAAGTTTCGCTGCAACTGGAAGAAGCCCGCCAGTTGGCTGAACAGTCCAGTGTTGCTAAAACACGATTTCTGGCCAACATGAGTCATGAAATTCGCACGCCACTCCATGCCATCGTGGGATTTAGCCAAATTCTTTTAAAACAATCCGAAAAACATCAATTTTCTCAAAAAGTACTCCAGTACTTAGAATTCATCAAGCTCAGTGGGGAACACTTGACAGCAATCATCAATAATATTTTGGATCTTTCTAAAATCGAAGCTGGCAAGATGGACATTTCCGAAGAGAATGTCAACTTGAGAAAACTCGTTGAAAAAGTTTTCCATATCCACCAAATAGAAGCCCAAAACAAGGATATCCAATTGGTCTATGAGTGCGATGATCAACTCCCGGAAATCATTCGTACCGATAGCACCAAACTGAACCAGGTTTTGATGAACTTGACGGCTAATGCCATTAAGTTTTCCTCCAAGGGAAAAATCCATTTACAAGTTTCCAGAACCGATGAACATGTTGTATTTGCCGTTCAAGATCAAGGGATTGGCATTGTGGAGGAACATCAAAGTGTGATCTTTGAAGCGTTCGAACAGGCTGAAAGTTCCACAACCCGCCAATTTGGAGGAACCGGGCTCGGCTTAACCATCACGAAACAACTCGTTGATTTATTGGGGGGGAGGATCTGGTTTGAATCTCAAGTGGGAGAAGGAACAACGTTTTATGTTCAAATTCCTCTCAAGATGGGGAATGATCCCACTGTTGAAATGAAGGGTGGGGAGAATAACACCCGTTTTTCTTCAGAACATGTGGTGTTGGTGGTTGAAGACAATCCGCTCAATCAGGAGATGGCCAAAGCCTTGTTTGCCGATTTACAGATGAAAGTTTATCTTGCTGAAAATGGGAAGGATGGTGTGGAAAAAGCCACTCAATTGCATGAAGAGGGGACAATTCCTGATTTGATTTTAATGGATCTACACATGCCGGTGATGGATGGGCTGGAAGCATTAAGACTGTTGCGTCAAAAAGTAGAATTTCAAAATACTCCCATTGTTGCTGTATCCGCAGATGCTTTCTCTGAACAGCAAAAAACCGCAATCCAGGCAGGATTCAATGAATATCTCATCAAACCCCTTGATTTCAAAAAATTATTTACCGTATTGAATCAATACCTTCCCTCCTCCCATCCACCAAATCCCGTCACTCAATTTCAACAGGAGGGCGGCCCCGCTTTAATCGATGATGATATTTTTAATAAGGTATCTGAAAAACTGAAGATCAAACTGCCGGACATCTTCATGAGAATGGTGCCTGAAGAATTAGAAAAAATGAAGTCACTTGTCGAACAAAATGAGTTCCAGCAAGTGGGGGAAATCGCTCATAATCTGAAAGGCAGTGGCCTGGCGATTGGAGCTGTCCCATTCGTCACTCTTTGTAGGAAGATTCAGGAATGTGCCCAAAACAATACAACGGATGACATAAAATGGCTGCTGCCCCAACTGGAAATCACTTATCGTGACACCGTTCAATACCTCCAGGACTCCGGCCGTACTATGGGGCGCTAATGAATGCTGATAATTCCCAAAAAGTCACTCGTTTTGACAAATTTTCGTAACGGTAAAATGTTTCTTGGTTTCTTCAAGTGTCACACTTAGAACCTGTTTGAAAAACCTGATTCTGCTGCAAAACCGTCTCATTGGCGTCTGTTTTGAGAAAATTTTCGTTCAATAGGCCGGCTATTCGCCTTAAATTTTCTCAAAAATCCGCTCAATGAGATCGATTTTTCGCAACGAACCATCTTTTCCAAACAGGTTCTTAACACATCGGGACTTTTGATCTCACCTATTTGTGGACAGCAGAAGGATGGCTGTACTTGGCCGTGGTATTGGATTTGTTTTCCAGGCGAATTGTTGGATGGGCCATGGATCAAACGATGAAAACGGGATTGGTTGAATCGGCCCTTCAAATGGCCATTGAGCGTCGAAACCCTGCCTCTGGGTTAATCTTCCACTCGGATCGGG
>JANQHV010000123.1 GCA_028282505.1 SAR324 cluster bacterium
TAGACGCCAATGAGGCGTTTTTGCCGCAGAATCAGGTTCTTCTTAGTCCTATGGTAGAGGAAAGTGTAGTGTATACTCATTTTTATACCTGTTTTAATGCCATAACAAAATAAGAAGTTTTTGTATATAGAGAAAAGAGTGCTATTTTTTGAAAGAGATTTTTAGCTAATTATTTCAAATGTTTATAGAAAGAAAAAATGAGTCGAATGATGATTTCAGAATCGTATTGATGGTTTGACAATGATATCAATGTCAAGTACGTTTTCTTTAAAAGATTTGGGGGTTGTAGGAGAACAGAGAAGGAAAGGAGTGTTATGTATCTGTTAGATCGACGATCAGTATACTATGGACTGATAGGGTTGCTGGTCATTTTTTTCATATTGGGTTGTGGAGCACCACGAAAAGTATCCCGTGTGGGAAGTGCAGAAACAACGGATTTATCAGGACGCTGGAATGATACTGATTCCCGGCTGGTGGCTGAGGCGATGATCCGTGATATTTTGAGACGGCCCTGGTTGGAAGATTTCGCAGATCGGGAGGATCGTAAGCCCCGTGTGATTGTGGGATCTGTCATTAATCGCAGCCATGAACATATTGCCATACAAACCTTTGTCAAAGATCTGGAGCGGGAATTGATCAATTCAGGTAAGGTCTCTTTTGTGGCTTCTAAGACGGAGCGACAGGAAGTTCGCCAGGAAAGAGACGATCAGCAAATGGAGGCATCAGAAGAAACAGCAAAGCGTCTGGCACAAGAAGCGGCTGCTGACTATATGCTGCGTGGATCACTCAATACGATTTTAGATGAATCGGGAGGCACCAAAGTCATTTTCTATCAAACGAATTTAGAACTGATCGATATCGAAAGTAATGAAAAGGTGTGGATTGGTCAGAAAAAGATCAAAAAGGTGATTGAACGTAGCCGCTATACTTATTAGGAAATCTATGCAAAACTCACTATTACGCTATCTGTTGTTCATTGGAATATTGGCTGTGGTGGCCACAGGATGTATTCGAGTCAAAATTCCTAAGAAGGGCGGGGCAGTCTCTGTTTCTGTGCCGGTCGAAGCGGTATCTGCGACCGTTTCAGCATTCACGACGGCATCTGAACCTTTGAAGGCAGAAGATGATTTGAATGTGATCGAAGCGCATGTGGCTCGTGAGCGTTATGCCGAAGCTATTTCAGAATTAAAAAGACAGAGGGAGGCAGGTAAGTTAAGAGACAAAGACGCTGTGTTGTATGACATCCAAATGGCCATGTTGCTCCATTTGAATGGTGAATTTGAAAAAAGTAATCGAAGGCTGGATCAGGCAGAACGTCGAATGGATGAGCTGTTTACCAAAAGTCTGACAACGGAGGCCAGCTCTTATTTGACCAATGACAATGCACTGCCTTATGAGGGAGAAGATTTTGAGAAGGTGATGGTCAATATCATCGGTGCGCTCAATTATGTGTTCCTGCAGCAATGGAATGAAGCTTTGGTGGAGATGCGCAAAGTGGATCACAAGCTGAATGTGTACAGTGACAAATACAAAAAGAAAGCCAGCTTCCGTTTGACCAAAAAAGCGTTACGGTATCTTGAACCTCAGATTCATTCAAAAGCGGCCTTTGCCAAATGGGAGAAGTTGGAAGATCTCAGATTTCCCACTCAGGATGATTTTCTCAATGCTGCCAAAGAGGCTACAGGAAAGGAATTGAGAGAACCATTGCGCTCTGCGGTTTTGAATCTGGCAGAAGAATCTATCTATAGAGAGGATGCATTTGCACGCTACTTGAGTGGAATCTTGTATGAAGCTCTTGGAGAAGAAAATGATGCGTTCATTGCCTATCGAAAAGCTTATGCCACGTATCAATCGTATCAGAAAGATTATGATACGCCGGTTCCTGTACGATTGAAACAGGATTTGCTGCGAGTGACCAGGAGCCTTGGTCTAACAGCCGAGTATCAGGAATACCGTAAAGCCTTTCCAGAAATAACAGAACTTTCTGAAAAGGTGTTGGGTACTCAGGGAGAATTGGTGTTTATCAGCTATAATGATCTGTCTCCTGTCAAGGTACAGCATACCGTCCGTATACCTGTTCCGGTTGGTACTCGTGTTGATTTGATGAAAATGGCATTTCCCCGATTTGCGGTGCGGTCCAATCAGGTTGCTTATGCCGAAATGATTTTAACCTCCGCAACGGGAGAGATGTTAAGTCAGCAGACATTTGAGGTGGAAAATATTGAGGCCATTGCGATTAAGGATTTGGATGATCGTATTGGACGTATTCGTGCAAAAGCCATTGCCAGAGCGACGGCAAAGTTTGTTGCGGTGAAATCAGCAGAAAAAGGAGCCAAACGAGTGCTGGGAACGTTTGGTGGTTTTGCTGCTGGCAGTGCAGGCAGTACAGTGGTTAACATTTCTGAAAGAATCGATAAGCGGTCCTGGCGTCTCTTACCAGGCAACATCCACCTGGGGCGTTTTCTTGCATTACCTGGAGTTTATCAGCTGAGTATTCAATACTATTCTAAAGATAAGCAATTGTTAGGACGTCAAGACTACCGTGATATTCGAATGGAGACAGGTAAAAAGACCTTCATCCGTTCCCGTTTTTTTAGTGATGCTGGAACTAATTGATAGAAAACCATGAGAACAATACTATTCTTCATTTTGATGGTAGGACTGGGATTGCCTGGGGTGCCCCATGCCCAGGACAAGCCTGATTGGTTAGATGGCAGGAGCTTCAAGTATCCTGATTCTCAATATTTGGTTGGAGTGGGATCGGGGGATGACCGACGCAGTGCAAAACAAGACGCTCATGCCGCCATTGGGAAGATTTTTGAAGCAGGCATCAAACAGGAAATCCAGGAGATGGGAAAATACCTTCACATGGATGCGCAATCTGATTCACAAATCAGATCGGGGGTAGAACGGTTATTTCAAATTAAAAAAATGATCAAAACCTCTGCTCAGGAATTATTGAAAGGCGTACAGATTGTGGAAACCTGGGTGGACTCAACACAGGTTGTCTATCGGTTGGCAGTTCTGGATCGGCAAAGGGCACGTACTATTTTACAAGAACAAATCAATCAGGAAGAAGAGACAATTTTTGAAATGTACAGTGCCACCCTGGAAGAGAAAATGGGTGTTGCTCCAGACAAATTAGCAGTTGCCCGTAATTGGTATGCGACTATTCAGGCCATCATCCGCCGGGGTATTTACGATGTGGCTTTGAGAATTGTCAATCATGGGGATACCGGAGTTCGATTTGAAGTATCCATGGCCTCGGTCGGACCAAAATTACAGGAATATTTACATCAGAATTTCAATGTTTCGGTGGAAATTGAGGGTCCTCCGCAAGTTCGTAAAGTGCTGGTGGACTTGTTAGCCAGACAGGGATTGTCAGTGCTGTCTTCACCGTCTGCTTCCACGGATATCGCCATCAAAGGCAAAGTAACTTTCACTAAAGCTGATTTGCCGGCAAAGAAGAGAAAATTTGTGCGCTGGAATATGGAAATGGATTTGCTGGATGCCAGACAGGGTAAAACGATTGGCAGTGTCAATCGCAGTGGCCGGGAGGCTCATCTCAGTGGCACAGAGGCCAGGGTGAGAGCATTGAGGACGATTATGAAAAAAGTCCTGCCTCCTTTGAATCGTCAGTTGTATGCTTATATTTTTGGAATTTCGATTTAGAAAAACTGAACACCTTCAAGGATAAACTGGTGCTCCTCATACTCCGGATCATCGAGGGGATAGGCAATAGCAAGCCGCAGGGGCACCTGGAATAAGGCCAGGGCATCCACTCTCCACTGGATTCCCAGTCCTGCATCTTTTCTCAGTTGCGCATCTTCATAAAATTCTCCAATTTGCCAGGTTTTTCCCTGGTCGTAAAAAATAATCCCATCCAGTCCGAGGGAAGAAAAATTTCCCCAAAGGGGAGAAGCCATCAAAGGAAATTCAAACTCCAAACGGGTGAGCAGTAAATGGTCACCACTGAGTCGGGTTTGCAGAGGAAATCCTCGCAGGGCACTGGGAGATCCCAGTTGATGTTTTTTTTGCAGGGGGGAGTGGCCATCAGTGGTGGCATATCTCCAGGTCCAGCGTAAATATTTACGAAAACCCACTCGAAAAGTATGGGCCAGTATTGTATCCAGCAGGGTGTATTGCAAGTCTGCTCCCAGATCGGCCAATGATTGTTCCAGTTCAATTCGCCAGAACGGAAAATAAAAGCGCTTGAATTCGGTGTTTCCGACATGGCCTAGCTTGATATGGCTGGTATTGCCCTCTTCTACGGTAGAGTTTACTGACTGGTTGTCTTCGTCAGAATCTTCTGTTTCAAAGACTTCTTCATAGGCAATTTCAGCAAACTGTCCCTGGTATTCCAGACGTATTCCTCTGGCTCTAGCTCCTCCGATTTGTGAGGCTCTCAAAGACAGGGTCAGGTGTTCAGATCCGAGTGCATTCCGTTCCAATTCTAAGAAATATATATTTTTTTGACTTTTAAAACCGTAGCCTGGAATAACTCTGAATGTGTAAAAACGGTTGAATTCAGTTCTGGCTTCTAATCCGATCTGGTTGCCATCAATGGCATTGCTCCCGGCACGAGGGGTGAGGGTGGTCATGATTTCGCGTTGTTTTTTCCAGTCAAAAATAAAGCGTACCCGAAAAAAATGAAATGAGTGATTATTCACTCGGGATGTTTCCAGCAGTTTCTCTTCTGGGTCGAGAGAAACCGTTGCAGGTGGAGATTCAGAAAAAAAAGTGATCGTTTGTTTTTGTGTTTTGCCAGATATTCTTTGCTGGAGTACCAAATCGTCCTGAGTTTTCAATTCAACAACAACTGGCATGATGGCTGTACCAAGCCGCTTGATGCTGATGCTGGTTTCATAACGTCCGTCCGGCTGTTGGGTGTAAGAATGTTGCTCCAGTGCATAGTCCAGTGTTTTTGTGGTATGGAACCATTGCTGGAAAAACCAGTCGAGGGAACTTTGGGCCTGAGTTTCCATCGCTTGTTTGAAGTCGTCAACGGTTGCCAGGTGATGTTGATGATTGGTATAGAAATGCAATAGTCCTTTTTGAAACGTGTCTTTACCAACCAAATATTCCAGCATGGAAAGGACTAATGCAGTTTTGTAAGTAATGATGCGTAACAAGACACTGGTTTGAGGAGCTTCTTGGAGGGAAGAAATAATCGGTTTTTGCTGCTCGGTTGGAATGGTACGGACCATTTCTTCAAAGAAGTGCTCTTTGTAACGAGGATTGAGCCAATCGATGAAATCAAAAATACCCGCATTGGAACCGTATTGAGTCTCAAAAAATTTCAGACTCAAATAAGCAGATACCCCCAAACGAAGCCACTGCTGGGTATCATGATGGTGCCAGACGGTTTCTCCAAACCACATTGTTCCCAATCCACGAATTAAAAAGGTAAAGATACGCCGATCCATGATTTCTGTGCGTTGGTAATGAGGAGTGGGCACTAAAATCAAATTGTTGAACACCTCCACTTTCTCCTGATTTCCATGGACTTCTACAATATAAATTTGCTGCCAGGGAGGAGAAAGGTGGTATTGTGTTTTCATGAATTGAAGAAACGCTTCTGTCCATTGAAGCAATGTTTGGGATCGTCGCGGATTGTCAGTGAGTGTCATGATTTTGACATCAACCTCTTTTGGCGATTTTTGAGCCGTTTCTTCTTCTACAGAAGGCGGAGAAAAACGTTGATATTTTTGAGAAAAAATCAGAGGAAAATATTTTAGAGGATGGGGTGCAACTGGCAAAGCAATGGACTGATTTTTTAAAAGCTGGGCCGCATCCGTTGTAGTGATCAGTATTCCTGGCCGAGAAGAACGAAATGTAACATCATATATTCCTGGAGAGGGCTCCAACTGGGATGTGTGCCAATCCTGATTTTCAAAATGAAGCAACTTGGGATGCCATTCTGCAGTTAACAGTTCGCTTTCGACAATGCCTTCCTGAAAACGAACCGGTAGTTTTGTCTCAAATTCAATCCGAATGGTTCCTGCTGGCTCCATCTCTTGTTGCTGAACTTTTAACAACCCTTGTTTGACAGAGTAGCCGACTATTAAGTCGGGATTGTCTTGTATGGTGTGAGTCAGAGAATTTCCTGCAGGATCGGTCACAGAAAGAATTTTGGTATATCCTGAGCTAAAGCCTTCAGGAAAATCAGGATCACTTTTTCCCTGACGCAGACCAGACACAATAAACATCGGAGTACGCAGATGCTTTAAGGGCCCCCTGGGATCTGGTTCGACAAATCGATTCATTGGCAAGGCAAAGAGCAATTCTGGAGAGGGATAATCCTGGGGAGAAAAAGAGACTTCCATAGTACCATGCAGTGTCCTTTTTTCTGCATGATAAGCAACTTGGATCTGATAGTGAGGTGGAGAAGCGTAGCAAGTGAAGCTGATGGCCATCCAGCATACAAAAGCTAGAAAAATTGGGATTGTGTGTCTAAAATGAAGTAGCAAAATAAAACTTTAATGGATGAATATAAAATAATATCAATAACTTGTATGGATGTGTTTGATCTTGATTATATTTTCGGCCAATCTCTTAATTCTTAATTTCGCAACAGCGACTAATTACTGATATTGCCAGTGATGGTCACTTGAACTGGCGAATTGCTGGCTCCTGTACCAGTAATGGTCAAGCCCGTTTGTACAGAGCTGGTTTCTGAACAGTCAAACTGGAGAGTGACTTGAGAAGGTGCAGTACCAGAGGTTGCAGAAACATCAAGCCACTCAGGTATAGTAGACCCGATGGCCCAATTCAGAGTTCCCGTGCCTGTATTGGTAATCTCCAATGTTCCAATGGTCTGAGGGCAACTGGTGGTGCCAACGATATGGTTAAAATCGTAAGTGAAACTCGATACTCCAATAGTTGGATTATCAGTATTAACGGTTGTGGTTGTTGTAGTGGTGGTAGTTGTTGTAGTGGTGGACGTAGTGGCCGTAGCTCCTTCCACAAAATCGACATCCAGTGTATAAGCACCAGTGTTGCCTGAAAAACCAGTAACCTTTATATAGTAAGTGCCTGCGTTTAATTCTCGTGTGATCAGAAAATTTCCTGACTGCCCTCCGTCATCATCGGTATCGGTGGTCGTTCCCTCACTATTTTCCAGAGATCCGGTGGTGTCTAAATCACCGGTTGTTTCAATGGTGATAACACCGAAAGTCGTGATTGTGAGTTGAAAATAGTCAATATCATCTTCGGTTTCGATTTCAGCGGAGGTGAGAGATTCAAACTCGTTTGCCCCGCCGGTGGGATCCTGAGTTAATTGAATAACAGTTGCGTCTTCTCTTGTGTTACCATGATCGTCGGTCACAGTAGCTAAAGTTGTCGTGGTGGTCGTTGTTGTGGTTGTCGTGGTTTGCTCCTCCCCAATTGTGAAGCTGGTGACAGTGACTGCATTGTTGGTAGTTGTTCCAGTAAATTCTTCCCGTTCACCTTGTCTTTCAACAGTCACAGTGAATGGTGTTGCTTCGGGAGTACTGTCACTATTGATTACACCCACCGTATAGCTTCCAGATGGGGCTTCTGTCCAAAAAATGTTCTCTTGTGGATTATCGCTACAAGTGGAAACATTGGCATCGACATCCAGAGTTCCTTGTTTGTCATCACACGTAGCGGTAGTGTTTCCAAAACTGATGTTGTTTTGACAAGGATCGGTGACGAAAAGATCCAAGTCCTGACAACTCGACCATCGGAGATTGACCCGTACTTCTCCAGAACTGCCTTTTAGGATATCGTCGGAACCATTATCAGAGTCTCCTCCACCAGAAGAACCCTCACCTCCAGAACTACCGGCAGCGGCTCCAACCACGACAACGCCTCCTCCAACTGCTCCGATTGTTCCGACACCAACGCCTGCAATGCCTGCTCCTCCTGCACCAGTGGCCCCCGCTCCAGCCGCAGCGCCTGCTTCTGTGGACGAGACTCCTCCAGCCGCAGAAGTTGAGCTGGTAGAAGAACTGCCTGCTGTTGAAGAACTACCACTTCCTCCACCTTTCCCTTGTTGTAACCCATCCTTGTCAATGGCTCCTGCGGTGACATCACATTCTACATGTTCTGAATCTTCTTCACAATCGACCGATGGGGAACAGGCAGGGATTGCCAAAATCAGAGATAAAAAGATAACGGCCAGCATCAAAAAAAAGGTTTTGGTTGTCATGGGATCTCCTTTTTTATTTCATTTGCTGTTTTATTTGGTGGGGAAGCATTCCATTTCTTGATTTCATCAAATGATGATATATATTTTGAATATACGAATAAAAACAAGCCGAAATCATTTTCATACTTGAAAAAAAGTTAGAAAAGTGATTTATGTGAAGAAAGTGTGTCTGATAGAGTATGAGGCAATTGCTTCCTAAACAAAGCAGGTTTGCAAATAAATGAAGTTAAGGGTATATTTATAGATTAACGGGAAGCTGATTTCGTAGTGAGTTAGTTCATTTATCTAAATCAAGGTGTAAAAAACTTATTGAAAAGAGGAAAAATGGTGAAGAAATGTTTCTCAATTGTATTGTTGATTGGAATGATTGCTGGAGGTTGTTCTACCATTGAAAGAACATTGCAACCCACTTCTCCGGAAAAGGAACTTTATATAATTACTCCACAAGATGGAGAGGAGGCGACGAATCCGGTCACAGTCCGTTTTGGTATAAAAGGAATGGGTGTTGCTCCGGCAGGAGTTGATGTACCCAATTCAGGGCATCACCATTTATTAATAGATGTTGATAAATTACCACCGATGGATCAACCTATTCCAAGGAACGAAAATTTTTTACATTTTGGAGATGGACAGACAGAGGCTACTATTGAACTGACTCCGGGACAGCATACACTTCAGTTATTATTGGGGGATCATGTGCATATTCCACACAAACCACCAGTGATGTCCAAAAAGATTTCTATTACGGTCAGTGATCCTTTGTTTCCAGAGATGGGAGGGGCCTATATCATTACGCCCCAAAATAATGCAGTAGTATCAAGCCCGGTCCGAGTACGTTTTGGATTGAGAGGCATGGGTGTGAGCCCAGCAGGTATTGAGAGACCAAATACAGGCCACCACCATTTGCTGATTGACGTTGATAAATTGCCACCGATGGATCAGCCACTTCCGAAAAATGAAAATTATCTGCATTTTGGCGGTGGAGAAACAGAGACAACAGTTGAATTGAGTCCGGGCAAACACACATTACAACTGCTGTTGGGCGATCATCTTCATGTTCCTCATAAACCGCCGGTACTCTCCAAAAAAATTACCATCACTGTGCGTTAATTTAAATGAAATGAGGAAGCTATGAAATCATTGTCTACTCTTCTCTTATTAATATTTTTGATGACAATGGGCTCAATAGGAAATGCTGTTGAGGAACCCAGAGGTTTTAAAAAGATTGTTGAAGAACGAAGAATTGCTTTGGTCATTGGGAATGGTGATTATGACAGCTCTCCTCTGCGAAATCCTACAAATGACGCAGAGGACATGACAAAGATTCTGAACGAACGAGGGTTTGCTGTGACCTCACTGATAGATTCTGACAAACGAACGATGGTCAAAGCGATTCATGCTTTTGGCCAGGATTTGAAAAAAGGGGGAGTGGGTTTGTTTTATTATGCGGGGCATGGGATGCAGGTGAATGGCCGGAATTATCTCATTCCGATTGGTGCCATGATTGAAGTAGAAAGTGATATTGAGTTTGAATCAGTTGATGTGGGGCGTGTTTTGGCCAACATGGCTAATGCCAATAACCGCTTGAATATGGTGATTTTGGATGCTTGTCGAGACAATCCATTTGCTCGTAGTTTTCGTTCTTCCGCAAAAGGGTTGGCGCAGATGGATGCACCAACTGGAACCTTGATTGCCTATGCTACTGCTCCTGGAAGAACAGCAGCCGATGGGAATGAACGCAATGGAATTTATACCAAATACCTGCTGGAACAAGCAAAGGTCCCTGGAATGGAAATTTCACAGATGTTCAAACAAGTCCGTGCCAAGGTACGAGAGGAAACAGATGGTAAACAGATCCCCTGGGAGGCTACTTCTCTGGAAGGCAATTTCTATTTCACTCCATCAGAAGAAAAAGCATCAACCACGATTTCTCCTGTGGCAGAAAATTCTTCATCTGCGACTGTCCCGTCACCGGCGAGTGATGCTTCAAACAGTGTGCTGCGACAAGCCACGAGTGCTGAAATCGAAATGTGGAATTTGATTAAAGATTCAAAAGATGTCACGGATTTTGAAGATTTTCTTGTGGCGTTTCCTAATGGAAAATATGCGGCACTGGCAAAGTTGAAGCTGAAACGGAAGCAACAGCAAAGAAAAATCAACTATGTGCCAAAAGATTTTATTCTGGTAAAAACAGGCAGTTTTCAAATGGGAAGTAAGACAGGATACAGCAATGAAAGGCCAGCGCATACTGTAAATATTACCAGACCCTTTTATATTGCAGATCATGAAACCACAGTCAGTGAATATCAAAAATTTGTAGAAGCCACAGGATACCGAGAACCCAAGTGTTCCAGTTATGAAAATTGGGGAAAATCCGGCAGGGAAAATTCTCCCATCAATTGTGTGTCGTGGGGAGATGCACAGGCTTATATCCGTTGGTTGAATATCAACGAAGGTGCCGCTTACCGTCTTTGTACAGAAGCCGAATGGGAATATGCTGCCAGGGCAGGAACTACTATGAAATGGGGTTGTGGGAATAATGAAGCTTGTTTGGAAGAAACCAATCCTGACAGTGAGTCGCTTTTGACCAACTTGTTTCAAAAAGGAACCCCTGCGGTGAAGAGCAAAAAGCCGAATGCCTGGAAAATCTATGACATGAATGGCAGTCTGTGGGAATGGGTCGAAGACTGGTATGGCCCTTATTCAGAAGAATCTGTGAATAATCCTACTGGACCAGAATCAGGGACATACCGTGTCCGCAGAGGGGGGGGATTTACTGATAATTCTTCCAAAACCCGTTCTGCAGTGCGTGATTATATTTCTCCAGATGCTCGTATCAAAGATCTGGGCTTTCGCCTTTGTCATTCTAAATAGGAATAGGCTGGTAAATCCTATTTTTTGGGCTGGGTCTCAATTAAAATAACCGCTTCGGCAGATTTGATGGTCTTCTTCTTTTTGGGTTTAAAGGCCCTGGTTTTTTGAATGCCTTCAATAATTTTTTTGGATATGACGTGAAGCCCTGTCTCGTCATCTTTTGCATGAGGCGGGAGCTTTTCAATTTTTTTATTGGAAGCAATCACTTGCAAACTTTCTAAACCGAAAGGGGGTTCTACTGTAAATTTGCCGAGAGATTCCCATTTGTTGGAAGAATCTGAATCAATTTCCTGGATGAAACGAACTTGATCTTCCAAATGATGTAAGTTCAGTAAGTAAGAAAGTTCCATTTTCTGATTTTTTGTGTGGCCAACGACATAGTAAAATCCTGGTTTGTTGAGACGTACAAAAAATTCTGCGTCTTCTCCTTCTTTAAAAATGACGCCTCGTTTGCCTTTATTGGAAATCACTTCCACTTTGAAATCTTCAACAACTTTCAATTCTGCAGGTTTGTTTAGTGCTTCTTCAATGGCCGCTTTGGCGCGTATGGTTTTAAATCCTCGTGAGGGATCATCAGCATGGGTCACATTCATTGGTAAGGTAATGAGGATTAAAGCAAATAAGGTTAACAAATGTTTCATAGTACCTCCGTAAATATAAAATGAATCAATCAACTTTGTTATTGGTGTTTGATATCCAGCATAAATACATCTTTGCAAACTTCAGGTGCAATCTGGGCTAATTGTTCTTTGGAAAAGGCAGGGATTTCCTGTAGTTGCGCTTCAAATTCTGTAATCACCCTTTGAATGGTTGCAATCTGAGTGACCGGTCCCATACATGACCATCCCCAGAGGTATTCTTTGCCTTTGGTACTGTCTAATGCAAAGAAATTGTCGGGAGGCAGGGTCAAAGCCGTATTGGGGGAAACGCGCGATTCGAACCACTGGATATCTTTGAGTTGTTTCAATCTGCCTACTTTAGAAGGTTGTAACAACTCTGTAGTCAGCTTTCCAGATTGAGAGTGGGTTGTTAGAAAGAGATAGTAAAAGCTTTCCTGATTGGATTGATATTGAATCTGCAGACCATTGTCTTCGACCATGACGTCTCCAGACATGGCAGGAGACACTTCTCCCTGGATGCGTTTGAGAACATTCCAGGAGACATTTTGCTTGTGTTCATCCATCACGTCTTTGGCTAAAACATGGAAACCGAGTTGTGACGGAAAGTCTTCCTTTAATCGCCACATTAAGGCAGCACTGCGATTGGATTTGTTTTGTTCCTGATAGTTGCCAGCCAGTTCAATGACCAGTTCCAGATCGTCAGCACTCAATTGTTCTTTTCCCATCAATTCTATCCAAATGGGTTGTTTGGGGTCAGTACCAAATTTACGAACAGCAGCAATTCTTCTTCGATCCTGATTGCCAAAGAATGACTTAAAAAAGGAACTGAATTTCTTTTTTTTCTTGGCTGTTTTTTTCAGACGGTAAACCTGTTCTTGTCCTCCTGTTACTCGCATCATGGATCCGTCAGGATTCAAGAGACGGACAGATGCTGTTTTACTGGTTTTGATGATGTCACCTACGGCAATTTTGTGACCATTTTTTAATTTTTGCCATTGGTTTTGAGCATTGCTTTTGGTGGATGCCTGTCCGATGACACTGATAACCGTGCCAAATTCTGCAGCATACAGGCTATTCAAATTAAACGACAGTCCCAATAGGATGAGTAGAGATTGGATAAAAACAACTCGCATGATCCCTCCTTTTTGTTTTGACAGATATATGGAAATGTATTTTCCATTATATAGCTGTTATTTGAAAAAATATAAATTGAATATAGTGGCCCCAGAAAAGTTTTTTCCAACGATCCAGTCTCATTTCTTATCTCTGACACGTGTATCGATTCAGGCTTTGAGTTTTGGAAAAATTTATTCGGGGTTGGTCATATTTTCGGCCAGTTATGCAAAAACGATTTCCCCTCCTTGAGAAGGAGGGGGTAGGGGAGGTTGTTAATTATAGCACCAACCCCTCCTAACCTCCCCTTAGTAAGGGGAGGAACAACTTCAGGTGGCCGAAAGCATGATCATGCCCACTTATTCCATTAGAAAGTATTGACCTGGATTACTATACATTTATTTTTGATATAAAAAGATTTCTCCTTGCCAGTCTGATTCGGGTTGTTGTTTGATTAACAGTTTTGCTTGATAGAGCATGAAGTCCGCTGGAGGATCTTGATGCTTTTCAACCAATTCAGTGAATATCTGTTGGGCTGCTTGGAAATTTTGATTATAAAAGTTTTCAAGCCCCTCCTGATAAAGACGATGGATGTTTTGTTGCAACTCATCAAGAGGTTCTGAGGCATGACTGATTAATTCATAAACAGTGATAGCTTGTGTTTTCCCTTTGACCACAATCCGTCCCAATTCCCGAGTGAGATAATCATTGCCAAGTTGATCACATGTGGATTCACTGATCAGGATACTGGTACCAAACATTTTATTGACCCCTTCCAACCGGGAAGCCAGGTTGACTTCATCTCCAATGACGGTGTAATCGTAACGATCTTTCGACCCTATATTGCCAACAACCACGATCCCTGTATTGATGCCAATTCGAACTTTCAGTTGAATTCGACCCAGATCTTCCCATTGTTGGTTCAATTTTGTGAGAGCTGTTTGCATATGAAGTGCGGTTTGACATGCTCGAATGGGATGATCTGGCTGTTCGAGTGGTGCTCCAAAGATTGCCATGATGGCATCTCCCTGATATTTATCCAGTGTCCCTTTTTCTTTAAAAAGAACGTCTGTCATTTCTCCCAAATATTCGTTGAGTAAAGAGACCAGTTCTCGTGGTTTCAGCTTTTCTGAGAAGGAAGTGAAGCCTTCTAAATCAGAAAACAGAATAGTCAGGTTTTTGGTTTCTCCTCCCAGATTGATTTGTTTAGGATTGGTGACCAATTGATCAACGAGTTCTGGAGAAATGTATTGTTTGAAGGTTTGTTTCAGAAATCGGGAATGTTTAGTTTCCGCAATATTGCTAACCAGAAGGCAGCAAGCGAATAGGATGCCCAAACAGGTGATGGGGAGTATGGCGGGAATGATGAGTGCTGTGTAGCTGAATGTTGCTGATGTGAGAGTGAGCCATCCAAAAAAAACGACAACAAAACAGGGCAGGGACCACCGGATTGGTAAGAAAAAAAAACAGATGGCGGCACCAAAGAAATAGCAGGCGAGTAAAACAAAGAATAAACTTGTTGGGAATTCGGACAAATAACGGTCACGCAGGAGCATATCTAGGACGATGGCGTGTAGTTCTACACCAAACATGGGAAGAAAACCATTTTCTTCCAGACTGAATGGGGTTAAAAAAATATCCCCTAAGTCTGGAATGCCAGAGCCAACCAGGACAATTTTGTTCTGAAAAAATATATCTGGTAATTGACTCACTTCGTTTGCGGCAAAGACCGGAAAGACAGGTTCTGCATCACTCAAGCGGGTGGGGAGACCTAAAAAGTTGATAGGGATTGTCGAATCAGGTGCTGTTTCTAATGTAGGGTAAGTACCGGTGAAATGATAATAAATTTGTGAAACAAAAGAGAGTTGTTTGTCTTCGAAGCCTACTTTCATGCGGCGAACAATATCTCCAGCACCGAGACGAACACCGGAATACCCTTCTTTTACAAATTCAGCAAAGGCCGGCATCGTATTTTGTATTTGACTTCGGGTGATATCACTTTCTCCATCTTGTTGTTCTGGGCGGGCCAAGACCACCTTCCCGTTTGCCTGTTGAAGTGCTTTTGCCAGGAGAAGATCGTCTGCTTCACGGTGGGGGCGATCCAGCACAAAATCTAAGCCAATGACTTTTGCCCCTTTGTCATTCAAAGTATTGACCAGATGGGCAAGTAAGGACCTGGGGGTTGGGGAGCGAAACCCATACTTCATGGCGGACGTGTCGTCTACAAATACTAAAACAATGGGAGTTTCTTCAGGAGCTTGTTCACCACGTATTAAAAAACGGTAGTCAATGGAGCGGTCTTCTAAACTTTCGAATAGTTTAAAGTGTGTTCCCGCTATGGAAAACAGTAACAAAACCGCTGAAAAAAGGGCAGCAATGATGATTTTGTGAATTGCTGATAATTGTTGATATTGTTGTAAAGCTGGCATGCGGATGGGAAAGATATCTTGTTATTTCTGTTTGGTTTCAATGATCAAGGCTGCTTCAGTTGTCAATGTCTTTTGATTATTGATCGGCTTCACCTGGCGGATTTTATCAATTCCCTGTTTAATGTTTTTCGCAATAACATGATATCCCATTTGATCATTGTATCGGGCGGGAGGCAACTCTTTGAACTTTTGATTGGAGGCAATGACCTGGATTGCTTCCAGGCCAAATGGGGGAGAAACCGTAAATTTTCCTAAACTGACCCATTTATTGGCAACATCTTTATCCACAAAATAGATGAAGATGGCTTCCTCCCCTTCATCATTGATATCGAGCAGATAGGAAAGTTCGGCATTCGATTTTTTATGGTGTCCAGTTACATAAAAATACCCTGGTTGGTTCAGTTTGACAAAAAATTCGATTTCTTCATTTTCATGAAACGCCAGTTGCTCTTTTCCTTTATTGGTTTTGATTTCTACACGAAGTGGATTATTGGGCTCCGTTGGCAGAGTGGATAATGCTGATAT
>JANQHV010000177.1 GCA_028282505.1 SAR324 cluster bacterium
TGGATCCGATGGCGGCCCCACCGTCTCAAATCCGGTATGACATGCTCTGTTATAGTAATATCAATCACTTACAAGAAAAAGTTGCACACGGCGTTAAACTCAGAATTAAAGGCCGAAAAGCTCCCGAAATCCATTAAATACTTATTTCTTTGCTGAAAAGACCATCAAATTTTGAGCACAACAATTTTGTAAAAATGATAATATAAATAACTGCAAAATTAAGTATTAATTTAAGAATAAAATATAAATGCTACTCTTGGAGAGCAATACTTAAAACGGTAAAATTAAGTTCTAATTTGAGAATAAAATATAAACTCTTTTAGCATAGAATATTTAACGGTAAAATTAAGTATTAATTTAAGAATAAAATATAGATCCTCTTGGTATATGACAATAAAATACGTGTCATTTTCCCAAGTAGTCTCTTTTGAACAAAGAAATTTTGAATTTGAAATTACTGTAAGAATTTCTTGCGGTTACTCGATCTTAAATCCGGTCGAGATGACAAAATAAGTCACATCCTACCTTTATAAGCTTATATAAAAATCATAAATTGTCTATGGGGAGGAGGTACCTAATTTCCCGGGGAGATTTTTTTAAGAAAACATGCTTAGATACCAGATTTTTTCTACTCTCCCCGGAAAATTGGGTACCTTATCCCCATGTTAGCTTTCAGGAATTTTTTTCTTTATTGAACTTTTGAGTACGCAGATTTAGCACAGGCAAACTGGATGAAAGGAGATGAATCTCTTTTTTACTTTTTGACAGGATACCTTGTTGTCAGCACTACTACTGAGTACCGCTAATCAGAAAGTAAGTATTCAAATTCTTAAAGATTAAGAATTCTTGAAGCTCTCAAAAAATCCGGCACAATCCAGGGCAATTCATTCTTGGGAATCACCTAAATCTAAATCAAAAAAATGAAGTCCCTCTTTATATAGTACTCCAGAAACTTTTTTTCAAAATCCCCGCATGCAGATCGCCCTTTCCCTCTTTGAAGGAAAAAGGAACTTCAGGAAAAAATTTTTTTGAAGCATTATAGAACAAATACTACGAGTTTTTGATTAGATCTCGATTCGTTGAATGCTAATCGTTTAGGAATATTTTCATAAAATTTCCATCTAAAAAAGTATATTTTTTTATATCTTTTTTTAAAAAATAAATGATTTTTTCTTTAAAAGCACCGGTCTCTTCTACAAATTTTTAAAATGTTTTGGTGAAAATTCCAGCCTGAGAGCGGGAAAATGGGAAAAAACAGCATTTTTTTCATTTGATAAAGATTTGAAATAATTAATTTAAAAAATCTCCCCGAAAAAATGAGTAGTTCCTCCCCATATACAAAGAATTCATTTTTTGTTATCTGAACAAGCCGATTTGCTGGACAACCAGGATAGAGCGATAATCTATCCCCACCAATTGTCTCATGCAGGAGGACTATTATTGCAGAAGGGGAATCGGTTGGTAGAACTATAAGTATGAATTCCATAGAAGGTTAAAGTTTAGAGAAATAAAAGAGAGAAAATGCTTACGACAGCTACTACATTGATTGAGTTACTCCATCAACGCGCTCAAGAGCAGCCAACCCAGATGGCGTATACTTTCTTTTCGGAAGGAGAAACGAAAGAAGTGAGCTTGACTTACAGTCAGCTTGAAAAGAGAGTACAACAGATTGCGTATCAACTTCAACAAATGAGTTCTGCCGGAGAGAGAGCTTTGCTGCTTTATCCTTCCGGTTTAGATTACATTGCTGCATTTTTTGGTTGTCTGTACGCAGGACTCATTGCCGTTCCCACTTATCCACCACGACGCAATCGATCCGATCAAAGACTTGAGGCAATTGCAGAGGATTCTGAGGCCAGTGTGGTACTGACCACCCAGGAAATTGCTGAAAAAAAGTCTCAGAGATTGGAATTTGCTCCCTCTTTGGAAAAGCTAAAATGGTTGGTTACGGATACCTTGGATGAAGAGTCCCCTGTGCTTGAAGAAATACCAAAATGTGATGGGAATCGTTTGGTATTTTTGCAATACACTTCTGGCTCCACAGGAAATCCCAAAGGGGTGATGGTCACTCATGCCAACCTCTTATACAATTTAGAAGATCTCGATTTGGGATGGGGGCACACTGGAGACAGTATCATGGTCACTTGGTTGCCAATATTCCATGACATGGGATTGATCTATGGCATATTGGAACCATTGTATCGAGGTTTTCCCTGTTACCTGATGGCATCGGCTGCGTTCATGCAGCAGCCCTTTCGCTGGCTGCAAGCCATTTCAAAATACCGAGGGACCCACAGTGCCGCTCCCAATTTTGCCTACGAGCTTTGCATCCAACGAACCACTCCTGAGCAGAGAGAAACCTTGGATCTGAGCAGTTGGCAAATGACCTTAAACGCAGCAGAACCCATCCGAAAAAAGACGATGGATGATTTTTGCCGTACCTTTGCCCCTTATGGCTTCAATCCCAAAGTGTTGACTCCAGGATTTGGGCTGGCTGAGGCCACATTAAAGGTGACCGCTGCTCGTGATACCAATGATACTCTTTTTTTAACAGTCGTCAGGGATGAGTTGATACGCCACAGAATTGTTGAGGCCAGTGCTGAAGAAGCAATCAATCCTCACTTGTCCCAAACATTGGTTGGGTGTGGTATCAGTGAAATTGATACGAAAGTTCGGATAGTCAACCCTGAGACGGGTAACCTTTGTCGTCCTGAAGAAACAGGTGAAATCTGGGCTGGTGGACGTTCAATGGCCCAGGGATATTGGAACCGTCCTCAAGAAACAAAAGAAACCTTCCAGGCTTATTTGAGTAATGGCGAAGGTCCGTTCATGCGTACTGGGGATTTGGGATTTTTGTACAAAAACGAGTTGTTTGTGACAGGGCGGATTAAGGATGTGATCATCATCCGTGGGCTCAATTTCTATCCCCAGGATATTGAATACACTGTCAGTCAAAGCCATCCTGCCTTGCGAAAAGATGCTGGTGCTGCTTTTACGATTGGAGAAGCAGGAGAAGAGCAGTTGGTGGTGGCCCAGGAAGTGGAACGGACAGCCAGAAGAAATTTGGATGTAGCAGAGGTGGCCAAGGCGATTCGTGGAGCAGTATCAGAAGCACACGAGCTTCATGTGCACGCAGTGGCATTCCTCAAACCCATGTCACTTCCCATCACTTCCAGTGGAAAAGTTCAGCGCAGGGCCTGTCGTGAGGCGTTTTTGAACAACGAACTCAGTCTTGTGGGAGCATGGCCTGCTCCTGGGCAAACACCTCAAAAACAAAAAGTACCTAAATTAGCCCAAACACCAGATGCCATTCAAACATGGTTACTGGAAACAATTTCGACTAGACTCCACGTTCCCATTGAGGAGATTAACATCAAGGAATCGTTGGCTCACTATGGTCTTGATTCGGAAATGGCCACTGCTTTGTCAGGAGAGTTGGAAAATTGGTTAGGCTCCAGCTTTCCTGCCACACTGGTGTATGACTATCCCACCATTGAGGCACTGGTCCGGTACTTGAGTCACACTTCCGAACAAACGCTTTCGCTCTCTGAAAAACCATCAGATGAAGCGATTGCGATCATTGGGATGGGTTGCCGTTTCCCAGGGGCTCAAAATACTGAAGAATTCAGGGAACTATTGCAGGCAGGTCAAGATGCAATCACAGAAGTGCCTGCTTCTCGTTGGGATGTGGACCATCTTTACAGCATCGATCCAGAAGCTCCTGGCAAAATGAACACCCGATGGGGAGGTTTTCTCGAAGACGTTTCCGGGTTTGATCCTCATTTTTTTGGTATTTCTCCTCGGGAAGCAATTGAGATGGATCCCCAACAGCGTTTGCTTTTAGAGGTTGGTTGGGAGACTCTGGAAGATGCTGGTCTTGTCCCTAATCAGTTAGCAGGGAGTCGAACCGGCATTTTTGTAGGAATCAGCAATAATGATTATGGGAGACTCCAGTTGAAACAAAGCACCCAATTATGCGCTTATTCGGGCTCAGGTGGAGCATTTTCCATTGCGGCCAACCGCATGTCGTACCTTTGGGATTTGCGTGGTCCCAGCCTTGTTATTGACACAGCTTGCTCTTCCTCACTGGTGGCAGTTCACCATGCCTGTGAATATTTAATCAGAGGAGAAGGAGATTTAGCACTCGCCGCAGGTGTTAATCTGATTTTAGATCCTGACTTGACCATTGCTTTTTCTCAGGCAGGCATGTTGTCGCCTAAAGGACGTTGTCAAACCTTTGACGAGTCTGCAGATGGTTATGTCCGTGGAGAAGGCTGTGGTATGGTAGCTCTCAAACGTTTGTCAGATGCTGAAAAAGAAGGAGATCACATCTTAGCTGTGATTAAAGGGACAGCCGTGAATCAGGATGGACGTACCAATGGATTGACAGCACCAAACGGTTTGTCTCAACAGGCAGTAGTGCGTCAGGCTTTAGCAAAAGCTGGGGTGCTGCCCTCTCAGATTGGGTATGTGGAAACCCACGGTACAGGTACTCCACTGGGTGACCCGATTGAAGTGAATGCTTTAAAAGAAGTATTGATGGAAGGTCGCAGGGCTGATCAACGATGCTGGATTGGTTCAGTAAAAACCAACATTGGGCACTTAGAAGCCGCAGCTGGCATTGCAGGTTTGATCAAATCCGTCCTTTCTTTGCAACATCAGGAAATTTTTCCACATTTACATCTGAAAGAATTGAATCCGCTGATTACGATCACTGATACGCCTTTGGCAATTCCTCAACAACGGGAACTATGGCAGGCGATAGCCACTCCTGTTTCAACCACAACAAAAGAAACTCGATATGCAGGGATCAGTTCTTTTGGTTTTGGTGGGACCAATGCCCATGTGATTCTAGCACAGGCTCCTCCGATTTTACCTTCTCCAGGAACAAAGACTCACTCGACTGTTTTGAAAGATGCGGACTTTCACTTGTTCACACTTTCGGCAAAGACCCCATCAGCTTTACAGGCACTTGCAAAAAAGTATGAAGTCTGGTTGCAATCCCATGCGGAGATAGGATTAACCCATATTTGTCAGATCGTCAACCAGCGACGAACCCATTTTGATCATCGATTCGCTGCGGCAATAGCATCAATCGAACAACTGGTTCAACACTTAAAGGTTTTCGTGGATTCAGAAAAAGATCCAGTAAGCATTCCTGGAATTCAGTCTGGCAAGGCTCAACAAAACCCTCCCAAAGTAGCTTTTTTATTCACGGGACAAGGCTCTCAATATCCAGGCATGGGACAAGAACTTTATGAAACTGAACCCGTTTTTCGTGAGACGTTGGAACAATGCGATCAGCTTTTGCGTCCTCACTTGGAAATACCATTGCTTGAGCTCCTTTACTCAAATTCGTCAGAAAATACCAGGCTGAATGAAACGGCATTCACTCAACCTGCCTTGTTTGCAGTAGAATATGCACTGGCTAAGCTTTGGCAGTCAAAGGGAATTGAGCCAGCAATGGTGATGGGACACAGTGTTGGAGAGTACGTTGCTGCTTGTGTTGCTGGTGTGATCGATTTAGAGGAAGGCCTGAAGTTGATTGCAGAACGGGGACAGCTCTTCCAAAGCTTGCCCCGTAATGGAGAAATGCTCGCTGTTTTTGCAGAAGAAGAGCAAGTTGCCTCAATCCTCCAATCTCATGGACTCCCTACAGTCTCTATTGCGACTTTGAATCAACCTGACCAGGTGGTCATTTCAGGAGCATCTGAAGAAATGCGTCTCATTGTCGCTGACCTGGAAAACAGGGGCCTTGAGACGCAAAATTTGAAGGTCTCCCATGCGTTCCATTCCCCTTGCATGGGGCCCATCTTGCCGGCCCTTGAACAAGCGGCAAGCCAGGTTAACTTTGCTGATCCGAAAATTCCAATGATTTCTAATGTTTCGGGTGTAGTGATGGAGAAAGCCCCCAATGCTGCCTATTGGAGAGATCACGCCCGGTCTTGTGTTAATTTTAAGGCCGGTTTGCAGTCTCTATTTGATCTCGGGTATGACACTTTCATTGAAATTGGTCCCAAACCCATTTTGACCGAATTTGGCAAGGCATGTTGGCAAAACCAACATGAGGCAACATGGTTGCCATCTTTGAGATCGCGAAAATCCGATCAGCAGATTTTTTTGAACAGCCTCGCCTGTCTCTATGTGAAAGGCTTTGCTATTGCCTGGCCTGATTCACCCCGGGTACCGGTTGAATTATCGATGCCCACTTATGCTTTCCAGCGTGAGTCCTACTGGATCAACGGACACGAAAACCCAATGCCTTCTCCAGTGACTGGAAAACCATCTCTTGCAAGTCTCGCCCTGTCTGACAGTCAAACTGGAACGATGAAATCAGAACTGGAACAGATCGCGAGTCGACAATTGCAGACTATGTCAGAGCAATTGCAACTGTTGCATGGCCAAAATTCCAAATCGGAGCCACATGCTGCAAAAACTCAAATCAGCTCGGAGGCTCGAACAGGTTTAGAAGCCACTGTGATGGAGCAACTGCAAATCATGACCCAACAGATAGCTTTTATTCAGACCCAAACTCAAAAAAAACAGTAAAACTAGGAGTAACTATGGAAAAACAAGCCATTCCACGGCAACATCAACTGACGGAAGACATCTTCATCAAAGAATATTTGGAACCACAGCGTCCTGTCATCCTGACTGGAATGATTGATGACTGGAGAGCTTTGACAAGCTGGCAGGATGTTAATCATCTGAAAGAAGTCGCTGGCACAGCAAAAGTTCCTTTTCTCACATCCTTCAAAAGTGATGGTTCAGAAGAAGACATGGGGGACACTCCGTTTTCAGAATGTCTGGACTACATCTTCTCTGATGATGAAGAAAAAACTTATTACATCCATGAGGCACCCATCGCCTTACAGTGTCCTCATCTTGCAGAAGATTTCCATATCGTTTTTCCCCAAATTTCCCATGATGTTCTGCCTTTAATGTTCTGGATGGGCTCTGGCTATCGAGTTGGTAACGTACACTGGGATTATTCTCATAACTTTTTGTGCCAAGTCTCTGGGAAAAAAACAGTCCATCTTTTTTCCCCCTTCGATTCTCTGTGGCTGTATCCTCCAAATCCTCATGAAGATCGACCGCATTACAGCCCAATTGATTCCTATGCTGAGGTGGATTTGAACACCTATCCCTTGTTCAAGAACACCACCTGTTGGGAAGGCTCTATCGAACCAGGAGAGGTTCTTTTCATGCCGAGCATGTGGTGGCATCAAGTTTGTAGTGAAGGACGAAGCATGGCCATCAGTCATTTTTGGCACTCTCCAGGAATGTGGGATGACCATCGACGCCTCCATCGCTATGTTGAGCACCTGGCAGATGATGCCCGTGATGCGACACTGGAAACTTTGGAAACCATCGTTGCCCCAAGATTGCAAGGCTTGCTCAGCGCTTTTTTCATTCGGCTAGTCGCTTCAGAAGGTCAAAAAGATGAAGCATTACGACTCACTGGACAACTCCTTCCCAACGAATGGAAACCAATTGTTGAACAATATTTAGAGGTTTAGTTCATGCGTACTCATGGAAAGAAACACACCAGTTCCTCCAAACCGATTCGGGTGATGCGATCCTTGCTGGACCCAAAGGGCATCAAGAAGTTGATTCGTAAAAATTATGATTTACCAGAACCGATTCAATGTGAGACGCTGTGCATCAATGACAATGACCATTTTTTGATCAAAGCGGCGAACCAGCGTTACGTTTTTCGTGTAGTCCTCCGTGACAAGCCGTGGAAACCACGAAAAAAGAATTTTCGCTTTGAATTGGATTGGTTACAATTTTTGAAAAAACAGGGGCTCCCGGTGGTCTTTCCCATTCCCCGCAAAAACCAAGACTTTATTGGAACATTGCATGCCCATGAAGGCAAACGGTATTGGGCGTTGTTCAGTTTTGCCGATGGGGAAGTCCAGTCCCCAATGGATGCTACTCAGAGTCGATTGTTTGGCCAAACGGTTGCCCGTATTCATCAAGCCTCTGATCAATTTTCTTCTCAATATTCACGTTACCGGGCCGATAAGGATTTTTTACTAAAGACGCCTGTTCAACGGATTTGTGATTATTTGAAAGATGAACGTCCAGCAGATCTCGACTATTTGCAGAATTTGGCCAATCCCTTGTTGAAGCAAATGGACTCACTTCCTACAAATCCTCCAGGGTTTGGCATCATTTGTGGCGATTTACATGCCGGAAATTGTCATTTTGCCTCAGACCATCAAGTTACTTTGTTTGATTTTGACATGTGTGCTTACGGCTGGAGAGCCTATGATCTGGCAGTTCCCCTCTGGAGTCTTCTGCGCAATATCCCCGAAGAAGACATAAAGGATTCCTGGCATGCTTTTTTTCTTGAGGGCTATTGCTCCATTCGTGTTCCTGATTCCTGGGAACAAGAATGGATTATCCATTTTGTTAAAATCCGGCAAATGTACTTGATGGCCGCTCACATTCGTCAGGCAGATCAACTGGGGCATGGAAATCTGAGCCCAGACTATTGGGATGCTCAATTTATGATTCTCAAAAAAATGGAAGGCTTTGAAAAGAGATTATCTCTTTCATTTCAATAGCTACCCCTCTGACAGAAATACAAACTGAATCAACTCTATTATGTTCATATTAAACGGAGAAAGATTATGTCTAGTAAAGGTGTCGACTATTATGCTTATCTCAGTAACAATCCTTTCAGTGTTACATTTTCTAAACCAATCGATTGGGGAAGGAAAACAGAGGAAATTCCATTATCGCAGATCAATACGATGCTAGGTGGAAATCTTCAAATCAATCAATCAGACGTTCAACCTCTACAAACAGGTCGGTTTCAGTGGATTGCTCGGTCGGGGAGCAATCAGTTGTTCAATGGATATGCCGATATCAATCCAATTTGGGGAATTCTTGGTGATTCGAATATGGATGTTATGTTGGATACACCATCCATCATCAATTCCGATTACGCACTTTCTTATGGTTTCTATGGTTCCGCACCCAGTGAAAATACTTTGATGAACCAAAATCAGTCTTATGTCTACCTGACTGATAACTACTCAACATGGATGGGGGATTTGATCAAGGCCGAACCTGCTCTTTCAGAACGACCATTCTCAACATTCGCCCTTCCTGGTGCTCACGATTGTGGTATGTTTGATCCCACTGAAGTCAAAAAAATCCTCAACAACCCGATTTTCAAAGAACTGTTAACTGAATTACTCGGTGAAAAAGTTGCTGCCTTAACAGAATCAGTGCTTTTGCGGGTAATAATCAATCTTGCCTTCACGCAAAAGGATACTATCCCTACTATGCTCAACCTGGGAACACGGTATTTCGACTTTCGCCCTGGCTACTGTTACAAAAACATTGCTCCAGGCATCTTCCATCAGCACAATTTTATTCCAGGCTATTCTTATGCCAGTTTCCTCAACGATGTACTCATTTGGCTGAATGAACATCCAAGCGAGTTGGTGGTCGTCAGTGCTAACTTTCAGGGATTTGCTTCAGACGAGATGAAACCAACAGTAGAGACCCTAAATTCAATGGTGGTCAAGGCCCAGTCAGAGACTCACACCCAAAATATTATTATTGGTGATAAATCGGACCGGCATACCAGTATCGAATCCTTGCTCCAGGAGAACAAAAGGCTGATCTTTCTGAATCAAATCGATGCTCCTAATGATGCATCCAAGTATGATTCCTACAATGGAGACCTCTACACCACCACTGATGTCAACAACATTCTGCAAGCCCTGGAGGACATGCAGATGAGTCAACAAGAAAAATATGATTACACCGTCTTGCAACTCCAGGGAACAGCAAGCGGTCTGCCGGCTGGAATTATCAGTGCGCTTATCAATGATTCCAGTTCACCATTACTGGCAACCAAGGCAAACTTTGACCAATCCACCTATCCGTGGTTGGCTGCGAATGTAAAAAATAAGTTCGCCAAGGATAACTTGATAATTTTCTTGAATGACTATGCTGATAATGCACTGGCTGATTATGCCAGTCAAATCACGCGACAAAGAACTGCCAAATGACTTTACTAAAAACCAGGGGACATAATACCATACGATACGCATCAACTTAAGGAAAAATGAGTCGAAAATCTCCCCCTTTGTCAAAGGGGGCCGGGGGGATTTAGGCTGAAGCAGAAACTTAAAAATCCCCCTAACCCCCTTTACCAAAGGGGGAACCTGCTTAAGTTGATGC
>JANQHV010000251.1 GCA_028282505.1 SAR324 cluster bacterium
TAGTATCATGAATTCTCTCAAAACCTTATAAATACCATATATTAGAGATGGTATTTATACTTAAAAACTTTTGACGCAATGTACTTAGACAAGTATTCACAATAAAGTGTACAAATTCTTAATCGTGTTCTTAATCTTAATCCCCTCTATTTTCAAAGATTAAGAGTAAGACTATCACAACAAGAATTTGAATACTTATTTCTGATTAGCGATACTTAGTTTTAAAGTGTGAAGCCCCTTGCCTGTTTAGGAGCTTCAATCAATCGATAGATGTATAAAATCAATCCTCGTTTGGATCCAGGAGACACTGCAAAGTTTCTTGACTGATAACAACCGGCATGTAAACCAAGTGATGTCTTTTTTTCTTGGTAGGTGGAGCTGCCTCAGTAGCGGTAAATGCAGGTGATTTTAGGGCTTGGGTACCAAAGTAGGGAGACTCGCCAAAAGCTTGGGTACCAAAGTAGGGAGTACTTTCTTCCGATGCTTGAGGGCTAAAGTACGACTCATCTTTAGCAAAATAACCTTCTAAACTGGTCGGGGCTTCAGCAATTGATCGTGTAGTTGAAGCACTTGTAATCCCCATATAAGAAATTTGTGATGTTTCACCATTTGAAAATCCCATATGAAGATCAAAGTTTTCTTCCTTTTCCTGCCAAGTTTCTTTCTCATTATAAAATAACTGACAAGTCGCACTAAACTGAGCACCGGTTTCAGTCAATTCGGTTTTCAAGAGCTTGATCAAAGACAATTCTATATCGTCTGCATCTTCTAATTTCTTTTCAATTGTCGAAATCAATTCTTCGGAAGAAACACTTCTATCAATCAGCCAAATTGAGGGTGGTAGGATAGATTTTAATTTATCCCAATCTTTATGTTCGATGTCGTACTTAAATTGGGTAACGAGTTCATGAATTCGAGAGGTTTGTTCGGAAGTCGCTTCGGCAGCAGCATTTTCCGTCTCATCCCCCTCTGCTGTCGTTCCCTCAGTAGAGGTAGTAGGTGGTTGTATCTCTGGAGATGTGTTTTCAGTCTCGGGTACAGCATCAGCTGAGGCCGCAGCCACATCTTCTTCATTGCTTGCTGGTTCTTGTTTTACCTCAGTTTTTTCTGTCGAAGCAGTGGATTCTTTTTTGGATGTTCTTTTCGATTTTTGTTCTTCAGCCATAAGTTTTCTCCTTTTACGAATCTTGAATATCTAGTACTGTTATGTTAGATAAAACAATGTTTGCGGATTCAATTCCCCACAAATAATTTTTTCAAACTAGGGGGAAAGTATCCAGATTTTCCTAAACTCCTACCAGAATTTCCTTGCGATCGCAGTTGTTACTACCCTCAGCTGCATCCATTACTATAAAATTTTCTTTTTTCTAACGTGATTTTATGCAAATTTAGTTTGAGAATGAATTAAGAAGATGCTTTTTTAGATAGAGTTAAATCAAGACACTTAATTCTATTTTTGAATAAAACGTCGAAATAAAATGATAAATTTACAGTTGATATATTTATCATTTTTTCCTAAACTCCTACCAGAATTTCCTTGCGATCGCAGTTGTTATTACCCTAAGCTACATCCATTACTGTGGAATTTTCTTTTTTTTAATGCGATTTTGTGCAAATTTAGTTTGAGAATGAATTAAGAGGATACTTTTTTAGATAGGTTTAAGTCAAGACACTTAATTCTATTTTTGAATAAAACGTTGAAATAAAGTGATAAATTTACAGTTGATATATTTATCATTAGACTTTTTATTAATAATAACTATTTAATTTAAAATCGAGTTGACCAATGCAAACTGAAGAAGTCATTTTAGTGGATGAGAATGATCATTTTGTAGGGGTTTCTGAGAAGCTAGAGGCCCATTTACAAGGGAAATTACATCGAGCATTTTCAATTTTTATTTTTAGTAGCAATAAGGAGATTCTTCTACAGAAGCGAGCTTCTAACAAGTATCACTCAAGTGGTCTTTGGAGCAACACTTGTTGTGGGCATCCCCGGCCTGGAGAAACCTTACAAAATGCTGTTATTCGACGTTTGAATGAGGAAATGGGATTTACGTGCAAACTGGTGGAGCTTTTTAGTTTTATATACGAGGTAAAATTAGAAAAAAATTTAATTGAGCATGAATACGATCATGTTTTTGTTGGAAGTTATGATGGTATTCCATATCCTAACAGCAACGAGGTAGAAGATTGGAAATGGGTTCCAGTTGAGACACTTTCTAACCACATTAACAATTATCCCATAGAATACACTCATTGGTTTAAGTTGATTTTTAATCGTGTAAATACAGCAATGGCAAACTCAAGAAACGTAATCCTATGAACTGCCCATTGATTGTCATCTCTGGAAATTTCAGCAGATACTAAATTGATGGGATTGTCACTGTGATTACAGGACCCAGCGTTCTGGTGCTACCAAATTATTTATCTGAAATACTATAATATTGTATATGACGAAGGAAGATATTATTTACTCAACGATTTTTTGTTGGACAGCATAGCGGATGATTTCGGCATTATTGCTCAAACTCATCTTCTCTAAAATCCGGGTACGGTAAGTGCTGACCGTTTTCACACTCAGTGATAATTCTTCAGCAATGTCTCCCACACTCTTTCCCAGAGCAATCATACGCATGACCTGGTATTCACGATCAGAGAGGGTCTGGTGTGATGGTGTTTCCAATTCTTCATCCAGGTGAAACGCTAATTTTTCAGCCAGGGAAAAGGTCACATATTTTCCCCCTTGGGCCACTTTGCGAATGGCCAAAATCAATTCTTCTGACGCACTGTCTTTGGTCAAATATCCGGAAGCCCCTGCTTTTAAAGTACGGATGGCATATTGTTCTTCTGGATACATGCTCAACATCAGCACAAACAAATTCGGATATTCCTGTTTGAGTGTTTTGAGGAGATGCAATCCATCTGTATCCGGCAAGGCGATATCGAGAAGAACCACATCGTAATCATTTTGCCGAACCTTGCGCATGGTTTCCAGGCCATCCCCTGCTTCATCAACAACGTCAATATCCTTGGTTTCCGCCAGAATTTGCTTCAGTCCGTCACGAACAATCTTGTGGTCGTCAACCAGGAAAACTTTGATCATTCGCTTATCCTTTCCGTTGGTTCCAGTGAAACATGTACGGTTGCTGTCGTCCCCTGGTTCGGTGTTCCTCTGATTTCAAATTTTCCATGCCAGGGATAGAGTCGTTCTCGAATCCCCATCAAGCCAAATGATTCAGAAGAGTCAATTTGTGCAGGAGCAATGCCTATTCCATTATCAGCAACCGTCAATTGTAACTGATTATTCTGTTGCAATAAACTCACGGTAACTCGTGTTGCCTGGGCATGGCGAGCAATATTGGTCAACACTTCCTGAAAGATCCGAAAAAGAGCAGTCGTTAAATCTGGATGCAACTCAAACATTTCATCAGATATCAGATCCAATTCGCAAGCAATTTCTGCTCGTTCTTGAAATTCTTGGGTTTGCCATTCAATCGCAGCAACCAATCCGAGGTCATCCAGCAAGCCGGGCCGTAGATCTCTGGAAATCTTCTGAACGGTTTTGATGGTGGTAACGATCAGTTCCAACATAGTATTTATCTTTTGCTGGAGTACATCATCTTCTGAAGGAAGACGTTTTTGTAGCCAGACAGTATCCATCTTCAATGCCGTGAGAATCTGTCCCAACTCATCATGAATTTCACGGGCAATCCGGGTTCTTTCTTCCTCCCGGATGGCCTCTTGATGGGCACCGAGTTTTTGTAACTGCTCCTTCGATATTGTCAGTTCTGCCGTTCGTTTGGACACTAATTCTTCCAAATGGTCCTGGTATTTTTTTAATTCTTGCTCGATGTATTTGCGTTCAGTAATCTCCTGCTGCAATTGCTCATTTTTATTTTCCAATTCTTTTTGAGCATTGTGTAAGGCCAGATGTGTTTTCACCCTGGCCAATACCTCATCTTTTTGAAATGGTTTGGTGATAAAATCCACTCCACCAACAGAAAACGCTTTCACTTTTTCCATGGATTCATGTAGCGCACTGATGAAGATAATCGGTACATTCTTTGTGTTCTCGTGTGCCTTTAGTTGCTCACAAACCTCATAGCCATCCATTTCAGGCATTCTGATGTCCAATAAAACCAAGTCAGGAGGAATCGCCCGTGCCCCTGATAATGCCAATCTTCCATTGGGAGCAGGGCGAACTATATAGCCTTGCTCTTCCAATATTCCCATCAACAGTTGCAAGTTTTCAGGAGTATCATCCACGACGAGAATATTTCCAACGGAGTGTCTTTGCTGCGGAAGGTTGGGTTGATGTACTTCCCCATTAGAAAAATCTTTTTGCTCATTGCTCATGGGATTGGGACCTGTTCTGACTGAGGGGGGTAAAAGTATTAGGACACTTTTTTGATTCCGGCATGTTTGGAGATTTCATTGACCAAACTCAACAACATTTCTGCTTGAGAAGACAAAACTTTGGAAGCATTTGCTGCCTTTTCAGCATTTTCAATATTAGAGTGAGTGACTTTATCCAGATCGATCATGGTATAAGTGACCTGATCAACATTGGTCGCTTGTTCTGACGAGGAATTCTGAATGTGCTCTATCGATT
>JANQHV010000260.1 GCA_028282505.1 SAR324 cluster bacterium
GAAGGGTCTCTGAGATGCTTCGACTACGCTCAGCATGACAGTTTTCGGGAGATTGTCTCATGGGCAAAGAGGAAGCCAAACAAAACCTAATTCACGGTACTAGATTAGCCCAGGGGCAACGAAGTGCCACCCTGGGATGAGTGAGATGGAGGAAAGTTAGGGAACACGGCATATGATCGAAAGAGCCGTACAATGAGGCAGTGGTTATTTGGATTTGGTCATTTTATACATCTTCCGAACATTATGAAAGGTCTCAATAGTAGCGGCATTGAAACGTCCATCAAAACTATTGAAAAGCATTTCTTCCGCAACAGAAACATATTGGTTGATTGCTCCGATGACTGTTTTCATTTGATCCACGGGCAGGAGTTCATTTTTGGGAATAGGGATTGTTTTTTCTAAAGAGGGAATCATTTGGTACAAGGTATATATTCTATTGAACCGTAATTGCAGTTCTTTGGTGTTGCTCCCTTCGCCTGGATTTTTATAATGTGCTTGAAAAACCTTATTGCAACGACCTAAAAAGAATTTGATCGAATACACAAACCCTGCACATTGAGTGACCTCTTCATACAATTTTTGAATTTCTTTCTGATGTTGAGTCAGGTGTGCATTGGTATGAGCCATGAGTGCTTTAAGTGGACCATCTAAGGTGTAATTGCTGTCTGCTACAATCTCCATAGCAGTATTTTGTATGGTGTAGATGAGGGACACATCATATGGATTTTGATGAACCAATGTGATCAGTTCCAAAACGTGAAACACTTGATTCTCAAGTACATTCGTTTCTTTCAAATCTTGAAAAATTGCAAAAACCTTTTGCAACTCAGGGCTCAATTTCCCCAAATCTGTTTCTTTAAAAAATTCATCAAAAACTAAAAAGTTTTCCGGAATCCACTCATTCAGTATTTGTACAGCAGTCAATTGAAAATCGGGTTTGGAACGTGCCGTTGTTTTTGATTTCAAATTTTCCATATGCTAATCCTTTAAAAGGGATAATGGGAAGTAGCCTGTAGTCTTACTTTTAAATTATAACTCCAAAAATGATATTGCAACTTTTTTAAAAAAGACAGATTCATTTTTATATATTTGGAAGGCGACAGAAATAACTTTCCCAAATTTGTGCAGAATTTTTTTTGCTCCTCAAGGAGATGAAGCGTTTGCGTAGTTGGCCTACGTGGGCGCTTTATCAACGAAGAGGAGTGAAAAAAAGGCAAGCAAATGGGAAAGTTATTTTTGGAGCATTCCTTTGCATGCAACATGACAAAGTTTTCCAACACACCATACAAGAGGTCTTATGCACAACAACAATCAATTCTTATTCTCCCTATTGCTCACCTTACTGTGTCTAGGCGGCAGTCTATTGTTTTTCACAGCGTGTAATGAATTTACCGACGATTCGAATGACAAAAGTACTGGAGAAGAAACCACAACGATGCCGGAAGAAGAGGAAGATGATGGAGAAGACGGACCAGAAGAGACAGAATTCGGGCCAGATCTCATTGCAACCACGTGTAGCGTCAGCGATACTTTCAGCGTCACTAGTACCGGAACCATTTTGGATTCTACCATGCTGGGGGTAACTATCGGGACAGTGATTGCAGACTCTTCTTCTGTCCGTCTCACTGATGGAAGAATTCGCAAATACTTTACATTGGGAGGAGTTGGAATGATGAGTGCAATTTCAGAAGATGGGATCACCTTTACTGTGGAATCGACAGACCCACTTATTGCCGTTCCCAATGTTTCCCATCAAAAAGTCATACCGTTGGAAGAAAATACGATTAAATTGTTTACCTCTACTGACATGGACGGTGGCATTATCTCCTACACGGCAGAAGATGGAATAACATTTTTGAAAGACGATGGCGTCCGTATTCTCGCTTCTGACACGACTTTTGGTTCTCTATCACACCTCACCGTCGTGGAAATCTCTGGTGGATATCGTGGGTATTTTAGTGATTTGCCCCTTCATGTCGAAGAAGAAGATGAGGAGGAAGATGAAATGCCTACCTTGGACTTGGAACAACATTTCATTATGAGTGCTACCTCCAACGATTTGGACACATGGAGCCTCGAATCTGGTTTTCGGATTGGCTTCAGTTCGAATTCTATCACTAGCTCTGCTGAACAACCCCATGCTTTGGCTCGACTCGATGATTGTGTGACTGTATTTTATAACAACAATGAGAATCGAGAAATCCATTATGCTACCGCCCAAGATGGAGTCTCGTTTAATCAAGAATTCCAATTGGGAGTAGCTGGCAATGGTCCTGATATCGTACAACTCGAAGATGGCACGTACATCCTTTACTACGACACTGGTGATGAGACTTCTGGATTCCGGATTGATTATGGCATGCTGAGTTTGGACAGCCCGTAATTCGGGTGTGATTCAGTCAGGGGTGATTGTTGGGCACCATTCATGGTAACTGATATACTTCAGTCGGATTAAAATTTCATTTTTTCAACATTTCCCTCCCTTTAGTAAAGGGAGTTGGAGGGATTTTGTGATAATCGGAAAATGAAATTTTGATCCGTCATCAGTATAGTTCTGACGATGCCAGATCAGGAATTTTCAATAGCGAGCAGTTCCACCTCAAAAATCAGGGTGGCATTGGGGCCAATCAAACCACCAGCACCCCGTAAACCATACCCCAGCGACGAAGGAATGAACAATTCCCATTTTGAGCCGACAGGCATCATTTTCAAGGCTTCTGTCCATCCTGCAATCACTCCATTGACTTGGAAAGTTAAGGGCTCTCCTCGTTTGTAGGAACTGTCGAAGACTTTGCCGTTGAGCAGCTTGCCTGAGTAATGAACAGTGACAGAATCCGTTGGACCGGGGCAGGCACCATCTCCTTCTTGCAGGATACGATACTGCAATCCACTGTTGCACGTGACCACGCCAGGCTCTGTGGCATTCTTTGTCAAAAAGGCTTCCCCTTTGGCTTTGTTTTCCTCAGCCGACTCTTGTGCGCCTCCCAGGAGACGTTTTAACATTCCACTCAACATAGGTATCCTTCCCGTTTAATGATTGAAGTTTGATGCTTGTTTGCAGTTTTTCATAGAACCTCCCCCAGCCCCTCCTTGGCAAGGAGGGGCCTTTTTACAGAACCTCCCCCAGCCCCTCCTTGGCAAGGAGGGGAGCCAGTTTCCTTCCATTGTTAAAGGAGCGAGAAATCTTCGACTAAGAGAGTTAAAAGTACAAAATTTTTATTCGTTACTATTTAAAGTATACTGATAATAATCGTTCAATATTTGATTAGCTGCTTTCACCGCTGATTGTCCTTTTCCTCGTGTCGCCACACAGGCGAAGACAAATTCCTGTTGTTTGATTTTTATATGCCCAACTAACCAACTGACGGTTTTGAGTCCTCCCGTTTTCGCACTCAAGATGGTCTCAGGCCCCCACTGGAGGATAAAGCTGCTTTCTCCCAAAGAATTGGTAAGAGTTCCTCTTTTTTGAATCAATGTATCTTTCACAATTTGGAGATTGTTATCCTGAACGTTCAATTTGCCTTCATACATTTTTTTTAAAAAGACGATTTGCTCATTGGCTGAAATCTTCAATTCTTCATTCAACCAGAATATGTGTTTTTGCTTTTTGAGAGGATGTTCTCGATCAACAAAGTACTGATTCCCATATTCAAAATCTTTAAGGTACTGGCGCATATTGCTTGAGCCGACTTTTGCTGCCAGTTTTACAAAATAAGGAACCACCGAATATTTCATGGCGGAATAGAGCGTATGGTCCTGATTCCAAAACTGGCTTCGATAATGATACCCATTCCAGGGAACTGGTGTATTGGGGTCTTTTATGGCCCCCGTTTCCAAACCTATCAAAGCATGAGGAATTTTGTAAGTAGACGCTGGAGAATACCTTTTGTCACAGTCACTATTAGAGACTCTGAAATAAGTTTGGGTGTGTAGTTCATGCAGTATAAAGCACCCCTGATTTTCTCCAAAATACCTTTCAGGGTCATATTTCAAAGCATGCGCAGTTGAACACAAAAAGAAAAATGTAAAAAGCAAAAAATAAATTCTCATATCCGTTGATTATTAATGAAGTTTGTAAATGTTACTCATGCTCCATGCACTATCCGAAATAAATCATCCCAGACAGTAGATTGGCAATTTTGCTGTAAGTCGTTAAGGGTTTCCTGTAACTCTTTTGATGAAGCAACCTTTATGGTCAGGAGTAACTCATCTTTTTCAAAAAAAGGATCATACTGAATTTGGGATCGTTTTGGAAGCTGAAGTTGTTGGAGGCCATGCTCAAAAGCACGACGAGACGCGGTCAATTCTGGATACCTCCATGCTTCCAGTTGCTGTTTGAATAAACGGAATTTCACAGGTGCTTGCAGTTCGGGATTGTACAAAATCTCTTGAATTTCGGAACTTTTCAAAATGTCCGTTAAGGAACGGTTCTGGAAACGACGCACTTCATGGAGTAGTTGCAAAATACTTTTCCATTTATTACCTCCCATCTTGTTTAAACTTTTCCATTCCTCAACAATAGCGTGTGTTTCAGAGGCAGAGAATTTCAGTAGGGGCAACAACTCTTCTATGGTGTAGGTCGCCAGACTTTGCTGTTCAATTCCTTTTAAAAGCTCAATCAGTTGCCGCAAATCGTGCAATAGTTTTTGTGAAGGTTTGAGACCAAGCGTGGGTAGCACCTGTTCTACAATAATGGTTTCGTCGATCCCCATCTTTTGAAATACAGTGAGTATTTTGAGGACTTCCATTCCAGTGTTTTTTCTAGCGAGGGGCCATGTTGCCATTCTCCAGAGAGCCACTTCTGGCAGTGGAATGTCCTGAGGAATGACCAAACAGGGAAACACAAGATCTGTTTCTTGTTGCTTTTGTTGAAAAATGTGAAACCGTTTGAACCCGTCTACTAAACGAAAGGATTGATCATCCACTGCCTGCACTACCAGAGGTGACAGTATTCCATGCCTTATGATGGATTCATGCAACTGGAAAGAAGCGTCTCCATCACTCCAGTCAAATGTAGCCTCTTCTATAAAATCAGGAGGAGCAAGCTCCTGGTAAGACCATTTCATAACAATCCTTGATATTCTGCAATAATCTGTTGGTAATGAGTAGCCTCTTCCTTTTTTCCACGTTTATGAAAACCCTGCATCAAGATCAAGCATTTTTGAATTAATTTTAAAACGGCAGCCTGGCGGTCTTCAGAAGACAACGGAAGGGTTTGGATAATATTCTGAAGAGAGCTTACTCGATAGCGGTCATTTCCCCACTCCCGGCTGGACAGTTGATCGTCATGTCCTCCATAGCGGACCATCAATTTTTCATTCAACAAATGAACAGGGAAACGTGCCGTTACTTTTAACCAGAGGTCGTAATCTTCACAAACCGGTAATGATTCGTCAAATAAGCCGGTGGCTTCAAAAACGTCCCGTCGGATGAGAATGGTGGACGGTGCCATCAAACACAACGAAAGGCTTGGTTGAAAAATCCACCCTTCCTGTTTTTGATGTTTTTTCTTAGGATTGACGCGCTTGCCTTTGCGAATCCAGATTTCATCTGTAAAATGCACCTGAATGGCCGAATTCAGGTGAACACACTGTATCTGTTTTTCCAATTTATCAGGAAGCCAACGGTCATCAGAATCTAAAAAAGCTACCCATTGGCTATCGGTGCTTTGAATTCCCACATTTCGTGCAACACTCACTCCCTGGTTATGTGGTAATGTGATTGTTTGAATCGCCTCGTTATAGTGAGCCAGCAATTCTGGCGTATGATCCGTGGACCCATCATCCACAACCACCAGTTCATAATCGGGATAGGTCTGAGCCAGGACAGAATCAATGGCATCCGATAACCAGCCAGCACGGTTATACGTAGGGATAATGACGGTGACTGCGGGCATATTCTTTGTGTTTTTCAGTTCGTTTTTCTTGATTCCCCTCACCCCCAGAAAAGGAGTCTTTCATTTCACTGCTGGAGGGTGATTTGTTTTCCAGGGAGAGAGTTTTGCATCTTTCCGAGTAGAAAATAAGACAAAATGATTGTATTTCATTTGATGAAGGATTAATACTAGAAATAAAAATTTAGTGTTTCTTGGTGGCTAATCATTACAAATTTTGAAAAATCTTCCCCGAATTTACTATGATCTTGTCAATGAAAGGATAAAGTTATGATATCAACCTATAGAGTCAGCATTAAAGATTCTATTACCTTAAAACTCTTGACCGTTGTCTTTTCCATTTATGTCATTATCACTGCTGCCCTGACGTTAAGCCACATGATCGCTGAATACTATGATACCAAAGATACCATCATTCACGACATGAAAGCCTCTCAAGCGACCTTTGAATTAGGATTATCCCGTGCAATTTGGACAGGAAACAAGACACAGTTGGTTTCTTTGGTCGAAGGCATACAACGAATTCCATTTATTGTCGGAGTCAATGTAACTTCTGATATTCTGGGAGAGGTCTCTTCGGGTTTCACTGCTTCAGAAGAGGTCTCTTTGGATTTCACTGCTTCAGAAAATGATATTGTCGGCAATGCTTCAAATAACAACCCCCAACAATCAGAAAGTGGTGTGGTGACTTCCGAAGACGGATCATTCGAATACACGATTCCCTTGCATTATGAAGATCAAATTGAGGGAAAAGTGCAGGTGGGGTCCATCACGCTGTATTCCAGTCGAGAAGTCGTCTGGCAACGGATTCAATATGGATTTCTCTTTATCATTGTAACCGCTGTCGTTAAAACAGCGGCGCTGTGGATCATTTTTTTATGGGTTGGGCGCAATTTGTTAAGCCGTCCTTTGGCAACACTCACTTCTGCGGCAGAACAAGCCAACCTGGATAATCTGGAACACCTGGAGATTGATGTGAAAACGTCAGGACGCAACGAACTCAAAATCCTGGAAGAAGCGTTCAATGCGATGATTCAAAAGCTGCGCCTGGCAACAAAACAGTTACAGGATTTGAATATAGGACTCGAAGAAAAAGTGAAAGAACGTACCCGTAAATTAGAATTGCTCTCTCAACAGCTAGAAGTGAAAAAGAAAGCAGCAGAGGCTGCCAATGAGGCAAAAAGTGAATTTGTTGCCAACATGAGTCATGAATTGAGAACCCCATTAAACGGAATCTTAGGAAGTGTGCAAATTTTTAATCGGGATCAGACGTTATCCCAGAAACAAAAAGATAATATCCGTATCATCGAACGGAGTAGTGAATATCTGTTGATGCTCATCAACGATATTTTGGATTTGTCCAAAATCGAGTCAGGCAAACTAGAACTGGAAATTAAAGAATTTAATTTGCTGGACATGTTAAAAAACCTGGCAAGTATCAATCAAATGCACGCAGAGCACAAGGGAATTACGTTTACCTACCAACCAGCTGCCAATTTACCAGTCGGTGTTCGTGGAGATGGAAAAAAACTACAACAAGTTTTAATGAATTTGCTGGGCAATGCAATTAAATTTACGGAAACAGGAGGCATTGTCTTTAAAGTGGAATATCAGCAGAAGAAAATTCGTTTTCAAGTAGAAGATACGGGAATGGGTATCATGTCGGATGACCATCAGACCATTTTTGAGTCTTTTCGTCAAGTGGGGCCACAACGGCAAACCACACAAGGAACCGGTCTGGGTTTAGCGATTAGTCAAAAACTGACTCAAGTGATGGGAGGTGAGCTGCATGTCGAAAGCCAGTTTGGACAGGGCAGTGTTTTTGGGTTTGAATTGTCCCTGCCTACTGTTTCCGGATTCACGGACACAACATTCTTGGATCAAAAACGAATCATTGGATTCAAAGGAGATACCAAGAAAATCTTAATTGTTGATGATCAAATGGAAAGTCGTGCTCTACTCATCGAGATGCTCCAACCTCTGGGATTTCAAACGTTTGAGGCAGGTAATGGCCAGGAAGGACTGGAAAAGGTCAACGTACATCGGCCAGATGCCATCTTATTAGATTTGAGTATGCCCAAAATGGATGGTTTTGAGACGATACAAAAAGTCCGTGAACTGTCCTTTGGAGAAGATATCACAATCATTGTTACCACTGCTCATGCATTTGAACATCATCGTCAAGAAAGCTTAGAAACAGGTGGGAATGATTTCCTGAGCAAGCCTCTTCGCTTAAATCAAGTGCTCCAACTTTTGCAAAAACACCTGAATTTAGAATGGATTTATGATAAGAGCAACAAAGAATCAGGTGCAACGCAGGCAACTATCTCCAAAGAATCAAAAAACGACACTTTCAAAGTACCGGCACAAGAGAAGTTGGAACATCTGAATCAATTAATCATGAGGGGCAGTGTTCGTGCAATCCATAAATACGCAGACGAATTGGCCACAGTTGATCCGGATTTGGGAGAGTTTACCTCCCATTTGAGTCAATTGGCCAAAAATTATAAATTGGAAGAAATTGAAACTTTTGTGAAACAATTTTTAACAGAGTAAAGGTATTTTATAGGGGTTGGTCATATTTTGGGCCAGTTGCGCACAAACGATTTCCCCTCCTTGGTAAGAGGGCGGGGCCGACCTTCGGTTAGGGGAGGAACACTCTCAGGTGACTGAAGAGACGATCAAGCTCCTTTTTATGAAACCATACGACAAGGGGGAAACGTGAACAAACAAAATTTCATTACAAATCGTCGGCAATTTCTCAAGAAAAGTGCAGTGGCCACATCGGCTTTAGCTCTTCCTTGGCTATGGATACCGAAAGCTGGTTTTTCCGCCAATCAAAAATGGCCTGCGATTGATCCGAAAAAGCCCATTAAAATTGGAATATTGTTCAGTCTGACAGGTCCAGAAAAAGTGACCAGTTACGAACTTTACAAAGCATCCTTGATGGCAATTGAGGATATCAATGCGGCTGGAGGTATTCATGGGGCCAAATTAGAACCGGTTATTCGCGACCCTTCGAGTCAGTGGCCGAACTATACCAAAATGGCCAATGAACTGTTGAGTCAAAATGTTAACATCATTTGGGGCTGCATGACTTCGGCCAGCCGAGAGGCCACTTTACCGGCAGTGCAAAGGCAAGGAGGCTTGCTCTTCTACAGTGTTTTATATGAGGGACGGGAATGTTCACCCAATTTGATTGCGACAGGCTCCTGCCCCAATCAACAAACAGATGTCGCCATCCCCTGGATCATGGAAAGAACAGGGCCGAAAACATTCCTGGTAGGATCGAATTACATCTTTCCCCGTACCATGAGCAAACAGGCAAAAATCACGTTAAAACAGCACCAGGGAACTGTTTTAGGCGATCAGTTTTTTACTTTTGGTGTTTCTGATCCTGCTTTGTTTGAGCCGGTTATTGAAGAAATTAAAGAAAAGAAACCCGATTATATCTTATCCAGTCTGGTTGCGGGAAATATTGCAGGATTCTTGAAAGCGTACAAAAAATCAGGATTAACGCCAGAGCAAATTCCGATATTACATACCGGCATGTTCGAATCAGATGTGGTTTCGATTGGAGCCGAATTGTGTGCAGGACACTATACATCGACCACCTATTTTCAAAGTATCAAAACTCCCAGCAATCAAGCCTTTGTTCAGCGCATTCATGAATTTGTTCAGTCACGTTCTGAAATGAAAAATGATCCAGTCATTGTGACGTCCCCTATGGAATCTGCTTATATTGGTGCACTGGCATGCAAGGAGGCGATGGTCCAGGCCAACAGTGCCCATCCCCAGGCCATCGCAGAAGCCATTCGAGGAATTGAGGTCAATGCTCCTGGAGGAGACAAAGTCAAAATAGATTCTGAAAACTTACACACCTGGTTGCATCCACGCATTGGACAGGTCAACCAGCAAGGGCAGTTCAAACTGGTCTATGAGTCCCCTCATGCCGTACGTCCCGAAGTTTTTAATCCAGAAATGGATGTCAATCGAACGTGTAGAAATGGAGGTCAATTTTATATCAAAGACAAAAAGGTACCGTTGCCTGTGGTAAAACGAAGCATTGTTCCTCAGTAAGTCGAACTGGTTATTTCCATGAAATTTTTAAAAAAACAAGAACTTTATAAAGCCAGTCAGTCATTCCTGGTGATTATTGCCATCATGCTGATTACTGGTGGAGTGGGGATTGTCAATATTTACAATGTGAGCCAATTGACCTCTGAGATCTATGTCCAAAATGTTCAGCCCACCGCCAAAATCAATCAAATCAATAATCTCCTCAATTTATACCGTCTGAAGGTCTATCAGCAGATTGCGTCTATTGAAATCAATGAAAAACTGTTAAAGGAAATTGTTGAATTGTCAGCAACCATTGATCAAGAGTTATCTTTAGACAATGCCCTTTTTCTCATGGAAGAAGAACGGGAGCAGTTCAAAAAAGTTTCTCAATTATGGCGAGAATTAGAATACAGCTATGGTGCTATCCTGGAATTGAGTTTGAATTATGCCAAAGAAGAAGCATTGGAATTGATTGCAGGTGAGAATCAAACGATTCTGGAATCACAACATCAAGCCATTTCAGAACTGCTCGCTCTGAAAACTCAGGGGATAGAAAGCGCGTACCAACGGAGCCAAACCATCAAAGTTCGTACACTATGGATCACCTCCATTACCCTTCTTGCCGGTATTGCTCTGTGTTTGTATCTCATCTTCCAAAAACTCTCTGAGTTCGCTCAGATCAATGTGACTTTGGAACAGAATGTTCTCGTACGCACAAAAGAATTAGAAAAAAGTACAGCAGAACTTGCTGAGAAAGAAGAACAGTTTCGCATTGCTTTGGATAGTATGACAGGAGGCATGTTTATGATCGATAAAGATTTTAATCTGCAAGTGTTCAATGAGAATTTTCGAAAATTGTATAATCTTCCTCCTGACGTATTAAAAAAAGGCAAGCACATTTCTAATATTCTCCGTATCCGGGCAGAACGGGGAGAATATGGACCGGGAGATCCGGAAGAACTGGTGAAAAAACGCATTGATGGTTTTTACAGAGGAAAAAAAGAAGTACTTCGGTATGAAGACATCGTACATGGCAATAGAATAATAGAAATGGTGCGTGCTCCTACAAAATATGGTGGGACGGTTGCTGTCTGCAATGATATCACTGAACGGCGGAAAGGAGAAGAAGAGCTAAAAACAGCCAAGCAGGCTGCAGAAGCGGCAAATCGAGCTAAAAGTGAATTTTTGGCCAACATGAGCCATGAATTGCGTACTCCCCTCAATGGCATTCTCGGATATGCACAGATTCTGGAGAAAGAAAAAGATTTGTCGAAGCGGCAAAGAAATGGGATTGAAGTGATCCATCGCAGTGGGGAATATTTGCTCAATTTGATCAATGAAGTGCTCGATTTTTCAAAAATCGAAGCAGGGAAAATGGAATTGAATATCACCCAGTTCGATTTGCCCAATATGCTCTATGAAATTTCTGATGTTTTTTTGATACGTGCTCAACATAAAAAAATTTCTTTTTATTATGATCAACTTTCTGAATTACCCCAATTCGTTTCCGGAGATGAGAAAAAAATTCGTCAAATCATCATCAATCTGCTCAGCAATGCCATCAAATTTACAGAAAAAGGAGGTGTTGTGCTCAAAACAGGCTACCACGAAAATCGCATACGTTTTCAGGTGGAAGATACGGGAGTTGGTATTCCAGAAGAGTTTTTGAAAACCATTTTTGATTCTTTTCAACAAGTGGGGCAAAAAAATCAAATTGTGGAAGGCACCGGGCTGGGTTTGGCGATCAGCTATCGATTGGCTACATTAATGGATAGTGCCCTGCACGTCACCAGCGAGTTAAATCAAGGCAGCACATTCTGGTTTGACCTGGATTTACCAGAATTGACAGGCATGTCTAACACGGTTAACCAAGAAAAACGGGAGGTCATTGGATTTCATGGCCCCGCTAAAACGGTTCTGATTGTCGATGATAAGGAAGAAAATCGGGCTGTATTGGTCGATATGTTGACACCACTGGGTTTTAAAATTGTGGAAGCTGTTGATGGCTTCGATTGCTTGGCTCAAACGGAACAACATAAACCGGATTTAATTTTGCTGGATATCCGCATGCCAGAAATGGACGGTTTTGAAGCTTTGACCCGAATTCGAAAAATGCCTTTTGGCCAGGAAATTGTAGTCATTGTTGTGACTGCCAGTGCCTTTGTCCACAATCGGCAAGAAAGCCTGGATGCCGGTAGTAATGACTTCATTGCAAAACCCTTCCGCCTCGAACAATTACTGAGTCTTTTGCAACAACACATGCAATTGGACTGGATTTATGCAGATTCCGTCACGAACGCTCCCCTTCAAGAATCGGAAAGTGCTCATTCGTTGTCAGGTGAGAAGGTGAGAGATAAAATACCGTCTGTTGAAGTCATGAAAAAATTGTATGATTTAGCAACAAGAGGTGATATTAAAGGATTTCAAAAACAAATCGACCAATTGCAGGAGCAAGATCAACAATTGACTGCATTTGTGTCGGAAGTACGCCCATTGGCAAAATCATTTCAAATGGAAAAGATTCAATCTTTGATTGAAGAATTGCTGAAAGAGTGAAGCATGTGGTGGACAAGAATCATTATCATAGGTTTAGGGCTCATTGGTATTTTTGGTCTGCCTCTTCAGGCACAAACCAAGATAGAAGTCGCTCATTGGTGGACTTCCAGAGCTGAGGCAAAGGCGATATCTGTCATCAAACAAGCCTTCGAGCAATCGGGGGATATCTGGGTTGACTCAGGAATAATAGGAGGGGCTGGTGATCCGATGGTAGAAATTCTAAAAAATAGAATCACGACGGGCAATCCTCCCAGTGCTGTTCAGGCACTCATCGGTCATCATCTGTGGCAGTGGGCAGAAAGAGATGTTTTGATGTCTCTGGATGAGATAGCAGCCATAGAGAAGTGGGAAGATACGTTACCACCTCTTGTTGTTCAAATGATTCAATATGAAGGGCATTATGTGGCGGTTCCATTTAATTTACACCGAGTCAATTGGATGTGGACCAGCCCTGAAATTTTTAAGAATACTAAGACTGAGGTTCCGAAAACTTGGGATGAGTTTTTCGTGAGTGCCGAAAAAATACAAAAAGCTGGCTTTGTCCCGGTTGCGATGGGAGAAGAACCCTGGCAGGTCGCTACCCTTTTTGAAGCAGTGGCGATTGGTCTGGGAAAAGGAGATTTTTACCAACGGGCATTGATCGAGCTCGACTTGAATACGATTCAAAGTGAGATGATGATTGAAGTGTTTCAAACGATGAGGAAAATCCGTGCCTACACCAACAAACAGAGACAAGGAATGACGTGGGATCGAGCGAGCTCAATGGTCATTAAAGGACAAGCTGCTATGCAGTTTATGGGAGATTGGGCCAAAGGAGAAGTGTTAGCGGTAGGATTATCCCCAGGGAAAGAGATTGGATGCTTTCTCATCCCACAGACTCAAGGTATTTTTTTATTTGTTTCCGACACATTTGCCATGTTGAACCATCATGATCCCAAAATTCAGCTTGCCCAACAGAAGTTAGCCAAAATGATCATGCAACCAGAAATTCAAGAACGTTTCAATCGCTACAAAGGATCGATTCCTGTACGACAGGATGTTGACCTGAAAAATTTTGATGCTTGTGGGCAGAGGGCAAAGAAAGACTTTGAATGGTCTGAAAAAAACAAAACCCTGTTTCCTTCTTTTGCTTTTGGATTGTCCGCCATTCCGGAAATCCGTACAGTCATCTTAGAGCTCATCAACAAACATTTTGATTCGGACATGTCTGCTGAGGCCGCAGTAAAGAAAATGGTGGCCCTGGTGAAGGCTGCTCAATAACAACACCCACAAGAGGAGAAACTATGTGGTGGACAAAGAGTGTTATCATTAGTTGCTGTGCCATGATCATATTCAGTAGCCATCTTGCTGCTCAAACGAAAGTAGAGATTGCCCATTGGTGGACTTCCAAAGGGGAAGCAAAAGCTGTTTCAGTCATCAAAAAAGCTTTTGAACAAACAGGACATCAGTGGATTGATTCGAGTGTAGTGGGTGGTGCCGGAAATGTCTTGAACGAACGATTGAAAGCCCAAGTTGCGGCGGGAACCCCTCCGGTTGCTGTTCAGATGTTCATGGGGCCCAATGTTTGGCAATGGGGAGAACAAGGAGCTTTGGCCAATCTCAATGAAGTAGCAGAAAAAGAAGGATGGAAAAAAGTTTTACCACCACTGATCACTGAAATGATCCAGTATGAAGGAAACTATGCAGCGGTTCCAGTGAATGTCCATCGGGTTAACTGGATGTGGATCAATCCAGAAGTATTTCGCAAAGCTCAAGCAAAAATTCCTCACACATGGGATGAATTTTTTGTGGCTGCAGAAAAAATTGAGAAAGCGGGATTCATTCCAATTGCCCTGGGTGGAGAAGCCTGGCAGGAAGCCACCTTATTTGAGGCTGTCTTATTAGGCGTCGGGGGCATCGAATTTCATAAAAAAACGATGATCGAGCTGGATTTGAATGCTTTGAAAAGTGCAAAAATGACTCAAGTTTTTGAGACGATGCGAAAAATCAAAAACTATGTCGATAAGGATAGTCTTGGGCGCTCATGGGATAAAACAACAGCAATGGTCATGAATGGGAAAGCCGCTATTCAAATCATGGGAGATTGGGCCAAAGGAGAATTCTTGGCAGCAGGAAAGCAACCGGGAAAAGATTTTATTTGCCGTCCTGCCCCACAAACTCAGGGATTCTTTTTAATCCTGACAGATTCCTTTGCCATGTTTAAGGTTAAAGATACAGCGGTTCAAGAAGCACAAAAGACATTGGCTCAAGTGATTATGCAACCGGCGGTTCAAGAACAGTTTAACATTTATAAGGGTTCGATTCCTGCCAGATTGGATATATCTCCTGAACGTTTTGATAGCTGTGGCCAAGCCTCTATGGCTGATTTTGCCGATTCAGCGTCTAAAGATGCTCTAGTGCCTACGTTTGCTTATTCTCATACAGTCTCTCCCGATATTCAAAAAGCTATGGTCAAGTTGATCTCAACTCATTTTCAGTCGGATATGCCAGCAGAAGTTGCTGCTAAAAAACTGTCAGCCATCGTCAGAGCAAATCAATAAAGTAGAAAAAAGATGGCCCTAGGGAGTTGAAGATGCGCATTCGGAGTAGATTAATTCTGTTTTTGGCAAGTGTCATCTTATTATCGACTTTTTTGATGATGAGTGGGGCGATTTGGTTGAACAATCGCTATTTTCAACAAGAAATTATTCAACGTTTTCGTGTCACAGGAAATTTAATCCAGACCAGTCTGTCGCAAAGAATTCACGAGGTTCACTCCAACTTGAACGGGATTAATCAAAATAAAGAACTCACTCGTGATGTCCTGGTTGCCTTATCAGCCAATCGTCCCATCCGTACCAATTTCTTTAAATTTTTTTTTACAATTGCTGAATTTGCCAAACAATACGAAATTTCTCAATCCACGGTACATTTTATTTCTGCTAAAAACCCCGAGTTTCAAATCTATGGAGCTTATGAAGATGGCCGTGTCTATAGCTTTTCCACCAAGAAAGGCTCTCGTGGACAAGGACTGCTGGAATTAGAGTCTGATTCTTATGGATTTATTTTGCCCAAGGACGATACTCCAGATAATAAAGTCTTCCCGCTATCCACATCCATCAAAACTCCAACTGAGTCCACTCATTTTCATGCAGATTCCCAGAAGCTGTATGTGGACATCCACTTTCCCCTCATCAACCAAAGCATGGGAAATACGAAAGAACAATCCAGGGGATTTGCCTATTTGGGGTTAGAGTATGGTATTGTCCGTGTTTTCATGGAGTTGACTCCTGAATGGTTGCGCAAACAGGAAGAAGAAACTGGCGTCCAGTTGGACTTCTTCCTGCCCGATGGAAAACATGCTTTAGGTGATCTGAAGAGTGAGGTGGACAAAAAATATTTAATGGATTTTCAACTGTTTGAACGAGACATCGAAAACATTACCCATATTGGGGCCGCACTTCCCATCGAATTCAACGGCCAAACGTTAGGATATCTAGTCGCTTCCGTGTCTGAAGAGTTCCTCAATGACCAAATCCTCAATACCATTTTAATCTTGTTTGGTATTGGCATTCTGGCCTTATTGCTTTCGATCTTTCTTGCCTACCCACTCGCCATTTTCTTCATACACCCCATTTTAGCTCTGGAAAAAAGTGCCGATCAGTTAGCACGTGGCAATTTGACGATCTCCATCGATACCAATCGCATGGATGAAATAGGAAGTCTTGCACGCAGTTTTTCGAACATGCGGGATGCGATACGAAAAAAAATAGATGATTTGTCTGTATTGAACAAAGAGTTACGGCAAGCCAAAGAAGAGTTAGAGCAGTTCAATCTAAATTTGGAACAAAAGGTCGAAGAACGGACAAAAGAACTGGCAAACAGTGAACAACGCCTTGCCAAGGCAAAACAAACAGCAGAGCAGGCCAATCGGGCCAAGAGCGAGTTTTTAGCTAACATGAGCCACGAACTGCGAACCCCATTGAACGGTATTCTCGGCTATGCCCAAATTCTGGAAAAAGAGAAAAATTTGTCAGAACGCCAAAGAAATGGGATTGAGATTATTCACCGAAGCGGGGAATATTTGCTCAACTTGATCAATGAGGTACTGGATTTCTCGAAAATTGAAGCAGGCAAAATGGAACTGTACGTCACAGACTTTGATTTGCCCAACATGCTCTATGAAATTTCTGATGTTTTTTTGATGCGTGCTCAGCATAAAAAAGTTTCTTATTACTATGATCAGCTTTCAGAATTACCGGCTTTTGTCTCTGGTGACGAGAAAAAAATCCGTCAGATTATCATCAATTTGCTCAGTAACGCTATCAAATTTACAGAAAAAGGAGGCGTTGTTTTAAAGGTAGGGTATCATGAAGGCCGTATCCGTTTTCAGGTGGAAGATACAGGAGTGGGAATTCCAACAGAGTTCTTGGAAACCATTTTTGGCTCTTTTCAGCAGGTAGGACAACAAAAACAGGTAGTGGAAGGCACCGGCCTGGGATTGGCCATCAGCTACCAATTGGCCAGGTTGATGAACAGTGAACTGCATGTAGAAAGTGAACTGAATCGAGGCAGTAAATTCTGGTTCGATTTGGAACTGCCAGAAGCTCAAAACACTACTCATATGGCTCAGCATAAAGAAGTAGCAGAAGTGATTGGCTTCCAGGGGAAAGAGCAAAAAGCACTGATTGTTGATGATAAAGATGAAAACCGGGCAGTACTCGTGGAGATGCTGACTTCTCTGGGATTTACCATCCTGGAAGCCAGCAATGGATTGGAGTGTATCGATCAAACAAAAAAACACCAACCCGACCTAATTTTACTGGATATCAGGATGCCAGAAATGAATGGTCTGGAGGCCATGCGACATATCAGAAAGCTACCCATTGGCCAGGATATTGTCATTATTATCATCTCGGCCAGTGCCTTTACTCATAATCGACAAGAAAGTTTAGATGCAGGTGCTCATGATTTTATTGCCAAGCCTTTTCGCTTCAAGCAGTTATTGGAAATCTTGCAAAAACACATGCAGTTGGATTGGATTTATGCCGATTCCGCTGCACAAGCTTCCTCTGAACAGTTGGAGAATGTCAATCCATCATCCAATGGAAATTTGACAGAAAAAATACCTCCTGAAGACGCATTAAAAAAATTGTACGATTTGTCAGCAAGAGGCGATGTGAGAACCCTTCAAGCCCAACTCTCCCAGTTGGAAGAACAAGACGAACAACTGAGCGCGTTTGTCACGGAAGTACGACAACTGGCCAAAGCCTTCCAAATGGAAAAAATTCAATCTCTGATTCATCCATTGATCGAATAACTCATGTTAATGTTTTGTGACACCATCCATCTTTATCACGGATGCTGAATTCAATGACATATGATCACTCCCCATAGTGGATTGTGTTACCGGAGCAATAACACTGAAGCTCTTTCAGTCCTCATAAAATCTGTGTCACTATTTTTTAAGCAGGGCACGTAGCCGCTCTATCTCCGCAAGTGCTTGTTCTTCTCGCTGCAACGCTTCTTCTTTTTGGCGTCGCGCCTGTTCTTCTCGCTGCAACGCTTCTTCTTTTTGGCGTCGTTCCTGTTCTTCCCGCTGCAATGCTTCTTCTTTCTGTCGTCGTTCTTGTTCTTTTTGGCGTTGTTCTTCCTGAAGTGACTTCAGAACGAATGGCTGATAAATGGGATCGTTGACCAAGGTTTCAAAAGGAGGTTGCCCTTCTAAATGCTCCAGCCGAAAGGCAAAATGATTCAACACCCTGGAGTGGATCACTCCCTGTCCAGTAGCATCTAATGGCTCATAGACTCCTTGTTCATCGAGTCGATAAAAAGCGGTATGGTTGCCCAGGCGATCTAAAATATAATATTCTGCAACTCCCGCCTTGGCGTACTCCTCTTTTTTAAAGACCGTATCTCTTTCCACTTCTCCACGTGTTGAATCCGATAAAAACTCAATACAAATATCACAAATGCCATGAAACGAGCGGTCCAAAGGCTTTCCTTCTACTGGATTGGAGTGGAGGATGACGGCTAGATCCGGTTTGCGGATGGTCACGTTATCCCCTAAATCCAAACGAAATCCCATTTCCAACCCCATGATCTGGGCTACCGGAAACACTTTGAAATATTCTTCCAGCAGTTGAAGGAACCAGCGATACATCACAATGCTTAAAAGATCTGCCATGGGTTTCTCCTCCAGGTATCCATTATTCCATTCATACTGGCAATCGGGATGTTCATAGAAGTCTTTCCAGTAAATTTCTTCACTGACCCAAGGTGCTTCTTTTGACAAAGAAGGGTGGGCAGGAGAATCTTTTTTCACTATCCTTAAAGCATCCATAAGTCTCCGTCAGGATGAGAGGTTGATGTATGATCTTCTTCAAGGTAGCACAATACCCCAGGAACAGCAAATAATGTCCTCGAACCCTCCAGAGATTTGTGAGGAGCTAGTTTCTCCTCCTTCTGTTTAAGGAGGGGGTAGGGGAGGTTTTGTCCCAGATTAAGTTCGTAGCCCACTACCATGTATGATCAGTTCCTTAAAAGTATGAATTTGTATACTTCATTGTGAATACTTATACTTCGTTCCGGTGATGTGTTTGACAGGAACTCCATATAGAGAATCAAAGAAGCAGCCAAAGAAAACATTTGAAATATCTGATCAGATAAAGTAATGCATTTCAAGAGAAGGAAATGCTTTTCTAACGACTCACGGACTTATTACGATGACAACAACTGCTGAGAAAAAGACCTGCTCCTATGTTTTTGAAGGTTGGGGTTCGCAAAAACTTCCATGTCAGCACCCAGTCTATCAAAATGAAGAGCGATGTGTTTTTCATCATGAAAATGTAGCAGAAAAAGAAAAAGATTTTCACAGGGAATTACAGAAATACATTCAACGCTGTGAGGAAGATAACTCAATCGAATTCTACAATTTTGGAGGGTTCATTTTTCCTGAAATCAGTTTTTCAAGGAAAGAATTCTTAAAAAATGCTGATTTCAGTGAGAGCCAATTTTCTGGAGAGGTATCTTTCAGTGAGAGCCAATTTTCTGGATTTGCCGATTTCAGTCAGAGTCAATTTTCTAGAAATGTCTATTTCAATAGGAGCCAATTTTCTGGATTTGTCTATTTCAATAGGAGCCAATTTTCTGGATTTGCCGATTTTGATTCAACCAAGTTTTTCAAACACATTGAGGTCATCAATGCGCAATTTAAAAAGCAAATTTCTTTGAGAAGCTTAACTTGTCATGAATCGATCTCACTGATTGATTGTTTCTTTGAAGGCTTGGCATATCAACTTCATCAGGGAGAGAAAATCAGTTTCAATCAATGCCGATTTGGAGAAAAAACCACATTTGCAAACACCGATTGTTCGCGCCTGATGTTCATCAATTGCAATTTGTCCAATGCTCGCTTTTTAGGAGCTGATATCAAGGAGACACGGTTCCAGTCATGCCACTGGAACAAACCGAAAAGGCAAAAGTACTCACAAGTTGCCGATCATGCAGCAATAGTCCAATTGTTTAAAAAAAAACAATTAAGAGATGAAGAAAAAGATAAGACGACCCTGCTTCGTGCAATTTACCGCCAACTCAAACAAAACTTAGAAGACAATCATAGTTTTGTCCAATCGGGAGACTTCCATTATCAAGAAATGAGAATCCGGGAAAAACAAGCCTATTGGAACTCTCACATGGAATTTTTCATTCTGCTCATTTATCGCCTGGTTGCCGATTATGGTGAGAGTTATTGGAAGTTGCTCTTTTGGATCATGAGTTCTTTTCTCGGAACTGCTTCGATCATCGCCACCATTGAAGCAAAAATTCCGTTTTTGAAGGCTTTGAAGATCACCCTCTTTGGTTTGATTCCCTCTGCTTTCCAAAGAGACGAACTGAAAGACGCCTTGCTCAGTGACTGGAGCAAGGGAGTGATCGTCATGGAAGGAATATTGATCATCATTCTGACAACTTTATTTGTCATGGCGATTCGTCGCAAGTTTCGAAGATGATTACATTTTACGCGAACAATTTTTGCCAGAGCGTCTTTTTCTCTGTCAGTATTACTATTTGACTCCCCTCCTGAATTTATTCCGTTATTTATTCTATTATCTATTCCTATTAAAAAACTTGATATCTATCGTTAGCCTTCTTATTTTCTAGAGATCCAGCAGAGGGTGGGTAGCTGATAAGAGCAAATGCTTCTCTTTGCGGTCAATAAAGCGATGCTAACCAGGGGGATAACAAACATGTTTTTTGGAAAGGAAACATTATGGATATCAAAGAGCTTTACAAAATGTGGAAAGAGGACGGAACTGCTGAAGAATTTGCGCCGGAATGGGTAAAAATTCGTTCAGATATGACCAATGCATTTCCTGCATACCATGCGGTAGAGGGAGTTGATCCTTTTGCAAAGGATGTCGGTGAGGCGATCAATCAGTTGAGTAAACTCAAACCGAAGGCCAATGGTCCGGCCTACCTGGGGGATGATCCCAAAGGGCCGTATTATGGCGATGTCACCAGTGCCAAACTTCCTGAAAAACGATCCACTTTGGAAGAGGTGAACCAAAAAGCAGTTGATCTCTTTACTGGCATGCCGAACTGGAATCATCCTCTGACCATGCCCAATGTCATTCCACCGGCTAACAAAGCTGGTATCATTGCAGCGATGATGACCGATCTTTATAGTCCCAATATCATTGAAGGGGAATATTCCTGGAATGTGGAAAAATCTGAAATGGAGTCAGCCGCAATTCTGGCCCGCTTGATTGGTTGGGACCCTCAAAAAGCGGGAGGCGTGTATACCTTTGGAGGGTCGGGATGTTATTTTTACGGAATAAAATATGGGCTGACCCAGGCCCTCGGTCGAGAATCACGCTGCAAGGGAATTCGAGAAGACGCCAAACTCCTTGTTTCTCAGCAGGGTCATTATTGCAAGTTGAACTCTTCCGACTGGACAGGTCTGGGAATGGACAACATCATTGAAATCGAGACCAACAGTCAAACCAATGCGATGGATATTGAGAAGCTGGAAGCCGTCATGGAGGAATTGCACCAGCAAAAAATTCCAATTGCTGCTGTCGTTTGTACAATGGGCACCACTGATGCCTTTGCTATCGATTCTCCCAAGGCAGTAAGAGAACTAATAGATAAATATCCCAATCCCAATGGTGAAAAAGCGTTACTGTATTGTGATGCTGTTATCGGCTGGTCCTGGTTGACCTTCCGAGATTATGATTTTGATGGGAATCCTTTGGGCTTCAGCCCGGAAACTCTCAAGAACAGTCGAAGTAATTTGGAGAAGATCAAAGAAATTGAATATGCGGATGCAGTGGGCTGTGATTTTCATAAAACCGGTTGGGCTCCCTACAATTGTAGTATTTTTGTCATGCGTGATCTGAACCATTTCAGAGCACTCATGACTCGTCCAGGTTCTGCTTACCTTCAAGATCGCGTTTGCTATAATCCTGGATTGTTCACACTGGAGGTTTCCCGTTCTGGCTCCTACTCAATGGCTGGCTGGGCCACTTTGCAATACTTTGGGGCAGAAGGGTTTCAATCGATGCTGGGAGGAATCCTGGACATGGAGGAATACCTGCGTCACCTCATTGAAAAAGAAGAGTCCACTGTCTGTGTCAATTCTGACGATCACGGGTTTGTGACCTTGTTCCGAGTTTATCCGAAAAACGTTGATGCTAAGAATCAGTATGAGCAAGAATTGAAAGATCCCAAGGCAATCAAAGAACTCGAGAAAAATAATGCATTGCAGGAGAAAATAGGAAATACCCTGTGGGAGTGGTTTCGTGATGGTAAGACCCATGATGGGCAATACGGCCCATATATCAGTTACACCTCCGGTTTTCGGAAGACGGATTACAATTCTGACGGCAGCAATCCGAAGGCTGTGATTTATGCTCTGAAGTCTTTTCCCATGAACATCAATATCAACGCCACTACCATGCAGAATCTCCTTAAGCTGGTTCTACACGCCCGTGATGAGATTATGGCGGGGCATTATGAAGAACCAGAGCAGACAGGCTGTTGTCAACCTCCTTACAATGAAAACCCAACTCCTGTAGTGTGTGGTAGTACAGAATCCGGTAATGTCCGGCATGCTGTCGAAAACCTGCTTTCTGGAATTCCCAAATAAATACCTGAAAAGGGAGCCGTTGGCAGGCTCCCTTATAATCAATTGACTCTGGTACACTCATGATTTACCATAGAGTCCCCCTATTTAATCAGATCAACAGCAGGTCAATCATGGGTGACGCGGAATTAAAAGAATTGATTGCCAGTTTAGTACTGGCTCAAAAAGAAACAGACCGACAAATCAAAAAAACGGATCGGCAAATCAAGGAATTGGGAAAGCAAATCGGTGGACTGGGTGAAAAGTTTGGCAGTTTTACAGAAGGCATGGCTTTTCCTTCGTTAAGCAAGGTGATGGAAGAACAATTTCATATGAATGTCATTGCCCCCAATGTACGGGCTAAAAAAGATGGTGAACATTTTGAGATTGATGTCATGGCTTATGCCAATACCGATGTCAACAAAGTCTATTTGATTGAAGTGAAAAGTCACTTACGGGAAGAGGGCATTGAACAATTGCTCAAGTCATTGAAGCGTTTTTCTAAATTTTTTCCTGAGCATCGGGATAAAAAAGTATATGGTGTCTTAGCGGTTGTGGACGCTTCACCTGAGTTAAAAAAAAGAACCCTTGACGAAGGACTGTATTTGGCGATGATTCACGATGATCTATTCGAAATTACTGTGCCCAAAAATTTTCATCCCAAAGCATTTATTTCTCAAGTTTAGAACTTAAAAAATCAGATCAATTCGCAACCGAACCATCTTTTCCAGAAAGGCTCTTAAAGCCCTTTTGGAGCGGTTCCTATCGGTTAAAAGTGAAGCCTAAGTATATAAAAGATTTATCGCTGACTAACACGCACACCCACCGGAAGGACAGATAAAGTCAAAATAGGTCGGCGATTCGCCTTAAATTTTCTCAAAAATCCGCTCAACGAGATCGATTTTTCTCCACGAACCAGCTTTTCCAAGCAGGTTCTAAAGCTTTCATTTGATTATTTCTGTCATAAGCTATAAATAATTATTCTATAGTAGTGAGATTTTGGTTTTGTCTGGCACATTGAATGCTATGTCACCCTGAGCGTAGTCGAAGGGCCTCTGAGATGCTTCGACTACGCTCAGCATGACAGTTTTCGGAAGATTGTCTCATGGGCAAAGAGGAAGCCAAACAAAACCTAATTCACGGTACTATATGATGATGTGAATTGAAGCGTGTTTTGTTGTTTGGTGTCACTTTGTGGCCCAATCATAACACCAAACAACAAGCAACTTGGCATGTTGGTGAAACAAAGGTGTGAAGGCGGTCATCTGTAATTTTTAAAAGAGAGGTAGTCCTGTGACAGATCATGAAAGCAAGGGCAGTATTTTGATTGTCGATGATACTCCAGCAAATTTAGAGGTACTGCTTGAGTTTTTGGATACAGAAGGTTTTGAGGTTTTGGTGGCAATTGATGGAGAATCTGCGATCCAGCGCGCCCAATATGTGATGCCGGATATCATCCTGTTGGATGTGATGATGCCCAAACTGAATGGTTTTGAAACCTGTCAACGCTTGAAAGAGATTGAGAAAGTCAAAGAAATCCCAGTCATTTTCATGACTGCTCTCTCTGAAACCGTTAATAAAGTCAAAGGGTTTGAATTAGGAGCCGTGGATTACATCACCAAACCGTTGCAGCATCAAGAAGTTCTGGCACGGGTGAATACCCATTTGACCATCCGGAATTTACAAAAAGAACTGCAAGAGGCCAATGAGCAGTTGGAACAACGAGTATCAGAAAGAACAGCAGAGTTGGCTCAAGCCAATGAGCAAATGCAATGGGAAATCATTGAACGCAAACAGGCCCAGCAAGAGCTTTTGAAGCTCAATACGGCTTATGAACGATTTGTTCCTAAAACATTTTTAGAATTATTACAACGAGAAAGCATTGTCCATGTGCAGTTGGGAGATTATGTGCAAATGGACATGACTGTACTTTTTTCAGATATTCGTAATTTTACTAAAATTTCAGAACAGATGTCGCCGCAGGACTGTTTTGAATTCATCAATGCCTACCTGGGACAAATGGGGCCATTGGTGCAACAATATAATGGATTCATCGACAAATACATTGGTGATGCGATCATGGCTCTTTTTGATAAAAGCCCTGATGATGCAGTAAAATCGGCAATTGCCATGCTCAACATTCTTCCAGAATACAATACAGCCCGAGAAAGTCGGGGCCGTCCTCCTCTTCACATTGGCATTGGTCTCAATACTGGAAAGTTAATGTTGGGAACCATCGGAGCACAGAATCGTCTGCAGGGAACGGTGATCAGTGATGCGGTTAATTTAGCATCACGTTTGGAAGGGTTGAGCAAACTGTATGGGGTTCCTTTGCTCATTAGTGAATACACCATGCAGGGGCTCGCAAATCCATCTCAATACGCCATTCGCTTTATTGGTCGAGTGAAAGTAAAAGGAAAAAGTGAAGCGGTGACCGTTTATGAAGTTTGTGATACAGATCCTCCAGCTACCAAGGAGAAAAAACTCGAAACCGCCGATGTGTTCAAAGAGGCCTGGCAATTATACCACCGGCAGGAGTATGAACGAGCGGATTTCCTTTTCTCAGAA
>JANQHV010000263.1 GCA_028282505.1 SAR324 cluster bacterium
CTTGGCAGAAATCGTGCTGCTGATCTCCTCAATAAACGCTTTCAAATGAGTGTGGTGTTAAATCAGAGTAATTATCTGGACGACCAAGAAAAAAATTTACCTCACCTGACCTCAACCAGCACCACCTCTTCTTCCAGTATCTCGGAAATGTTGCATCGCCGACACATGGATACAATTATTTCCGTCACACAAGCCATTACAGGAGAGTTGGAACAAGAGCCCTTGCTGGAAATTGTCATCAACACCTTGATTGAAACACTGGGAGCTGAAGAAGGGATTTTAGTCCTCTATGAACAACTTCCCGGTGAAGAAGAAAAGCTGGTATTAAAGACAGCCCGACGGTTAGAAAGCACCCATTCCGAGACAGACGATCTGTGTATGTGGGAAATTGTGAACCAGGTGATCCAAACCCGCTCACCAATGATCATTGCCGATGCACAAGCCAACTTATCTTTGCCCAACCATGAAAAAATACAGGGACATGGCTTGCGTTCGGTATTGTGTGTTCCCCTGATTTATAAAGAAATGCTGCTTGGAGCGGTGCTGGTGCACAATCGAATGATTAACGATCTCTTCTCAGCAGAATATGTGGAACTCATGGAAATCCTGGCAGGACAATCTGCCGTTGCTATCCAAAATGCCAGACTGGTGACTGAATTGGTCGAAGCAAAAAATAATCTGGAACAGCTCAATCTGGAGCTGGAAGATAAAGTGAAGCGCAGAACCAAGAAACTCAATGAAACACTGGAGCAGTTGGCAGAACACAATCAACAAATGAAAGAAGATTTGATACTGGCTGAAGAAGTGCAAAAAACCATTCTGCTGTCTTCCAAGCAAGTCTCCTTCTTAGAGCTTGGCACCAGGTATTTGCCACATTCTCATGTTTCTGGCGATATCTATCATATTTCCAGCAGTCAACCGCATGTCGTCAATATCTTTCTGGGAGATGCAACTGGACACGGGGTTGCTGCTGCACTGACAACCATTATGACCAATACCGCCTTACTGGAACAAGCCAAAGAACCCGCTATTTCTCAAATCATGAAGTACTTGAGTCAGGTGCTCGATGAACACTTGCCGAGTGGCATATTCATGACAGGAATTTATGCACGAGTGACTGAAGAAGGACTATTAACTTTTTGTAATGCAGGACACCCTCCCCTGGTCATCATTCCTGCAAACGGAGAACCTCCATCCTTTTTTGAAGCTAATGGTCCTCCATTGGGTTTTCTATATAACGATTTGATTCATTATAAAGAAGTATCCTACCAATTACAAAGTGGTGATAAAGTTTTTCTCTATACAGACGGTATCACGGAAACTAGAAATTTTGAGAAAAAATTATTTGGTCTGAATCAATTAGGAGTGTTTTTGAACGAACAACGGTCTTTGGAGGTGGAAACGATTTTAGCGAACTTGCTCGATCATTTGGCTGAATATTCACAAGGGGCTCCCTATACTGATGATGTCGCCATGCTTGCCTTTCAATACACTCCTTAGAAGTGCCTCCGGTTTCCAAAAACAAAGACGATCATGCAGCGGAGGCGATTCAATTCCTAGTCTCTTCATGCTTCAAAAGGCAAAGAACTTGAGATAAAAGCACATTCCACTTGAGATTTCCTTTTGTGCTGATAGATTCTCTTTCTCAGTGTTAGCGTCTTTACATTTGTTAGGCGTGAGAACAACCCGATGGGCTGTTTCAGAAATCAGATTTCCTTTTGAAATAGCACACAAGACGTAGTAACCCTTTATTGTTAATCTTATTTTCAGGTTTCAAAATGGATATTAAAGATAGTGTTATTGTAATTACTGGTGCCGCTGCGGGCATCGGACGTGCACTGGCTGTGCATCTTGCCAAAAAAGGTGCTAAAATTGCTCTTGCTGATATGGATGAGGGCAAATTGGAGGATGCCAAAGCACTTTGTGAAACAGAGTGCCGGACATACATTTGCAATGTTGCAGAAGAAGATCAGGTTGTTAAATTATTTGAAGATGTAGTTAATGATTTTGGTACAGTTGATGTTTCAATCGCAAATGCTGGGATCACCAGAGATGGAATGTTTGTGAGAAAGAAAGGTGACCAAATTCAAAAAATGTCATTGGATAAATTTAATCAGGTGATTTCTGTGAATTTGACAGGTGTATGGTTAACAGGTCGTGAAGCGGCAGCCTCTTTTATGAAGTTGGACAAACCAGGGGTTATTATCAGTCTTTCCAGTTTGTCTAGAGCAGGGAATATGGGGCAGAATAACTATAGTGCTGCTAAAGCAGGTGTGGATGCAATGACCGTCACTTGGGCAAAAGAATTGTCACGCGCAAAAATTCGAACAGCCGCAATTGCTCCTGGTTATACAGGCACAGAGATGGTTATGGCGATTGACCAAGCTGTTTTGGATAAAATTGCAGCAACAATTCCTCTGGGACGATTGGGAACTCCTGATGAAATGGCTCAAACGGCAGCATTCATTATTGAAAATGATTATGTTACCGGAAGGGTATTTGAAATCGATGGAGGCTTGCGGATGTAAGTTTAAAGAATTTTCATCCACAGGACTACGGGCATGGTCTCGTAGTCCTCTCTCAGCCTACATACCCATTACTTTTCAGGGGGAATAATATGTTTGTACCGCTTACCCCTTTAGATTTTCTTCGCAGAGCAGTCCTCCTTTATCCTCATCAAACAGCCATCGTTGACGGAAATCTCCGATTTTCATACAAAGAATACGCATCCCGTGTTAATCGACTTGCCAATAGCCTACTTTCTTTGCAAGTGCAGCCTGGAGATGTGGTTTCTTGTCTCACCTTGAATTGTCATCAATTATTAGAAGCCTATTATGGAGTAATCAAAATTGGAGCGGTGCTGAACCCCATTAATGTGAGAATGGGCACAAAAGAGATTGAGTACATCTTGCAACATTCGGGTTCGCGTATTGTTTTTGCCCACACCGATTTTGCTCCAATTGTCCGTCAGCAACGTCCTCACTTATCAGCACTTCAAGATTTGGTTATTATTGGTGGGGAACCAGAAGCCAATGAACGTGAGTATGAGCAACTCCTGGAAAGTGTTTCTCAAGATCCTGTTGAATATGTGGTTGAAGATGAAAATGCAATGTGTGAATTATTCTACACCTCTGGTACGACAGGACAGCCAAAGGCAGTAGCACTATCTCACAGAACTCTTTATTTACACGCATTGACCTTTATCTCTAGTTTTCAGGTTACTTCTGATGATGTCATTTTGCACATTGTCCCTCTGTTTCATGTGAATGGGTGGGGAACACCTCAATTTTTAACAGCTGTTGGTGGAAAGCATGTGATGTTGCCAAAAGCGACTCCTGAAGAAATTTGTCACTTGGTTCAGGAAGAAGGGGTGACTCGTCTTTATGGAGTTGCAACAGTGATGAATGAGTTAGTGAATTTTGAGAGACTGGATCAGTATGATTTGAGCAGTGTCAAACAGTTTGCGATGGGAGGGGCTCCAGTCCCTTTTGCTTTGATTCAAAAATTAGAGAAAACTTTCCAATGTCAGGCTATCGCCATGTATGGTTTGTCCGAAACCAGCCCTGTTATTGTAAATGCTGCTCCCAAACCACAACATCACCATTTGTCTGAAGAAGACCGTCAACGCTTGCAAGCACGTACTGGTTTTGAATTGATTGGTACTGAGCTGGATGTTTTTAATAAAGAAGGACAACCTGTCAAACGTGACAGTAAGGAGATTGGAGAAATTGTTGTACGCAGTAACTTGGTGATGATGGGCTACTATAAAGATGAGAAAGGTACAAATGAGGTAATTAAAGATGGTTGGTTTTACACAGGTGATATGGCTGTTATAGATGAGGAAGGTTCCCTATTGATTGTGGATCGCTCCAAGGATATTGTCATTTCTGGGGGTGAAAACATTTCTACCCAGGAAGTGGAAGCTGCACTTTATCTTCATGATGCCGTATATGAATGTGCGGTTTTTGGGGTGCCTGATGAGAAATGGGGAGAGAGGCCAAGGGCAGGAGTTGTCTTGAAACCTGGATTTCAGGTGACCGAACAGCAGCTCATTGATCATTGTAGAAGTCAATTGGGGCATTATAAATGTCCGGCTGCCATTGACTTCATGACGGAATTGCCCAAAAGTGGTACTGGAAAAATTTTGAAAAGAGTGTTGCGTGAGCCATTCTGGGAAGGAAAAGAGAAACGAGTACAATAATTATCAGAAAAAGAGGTACTATGATACTACATCAAATACTTGCTTACTGGCTGGATCACACTCCTGACAAAACAGCCTTGATTTATGGAACACAACAACAGACTTACCGGCAGTTGAATCAACGATCTGAACATTTGGCAGCTGGATTATCCACAAAATTTAACATTCAAAAAGGAGAACGAGTTGGTTTGTTGAGTACTAACTGCATTGAGATGGTCGAAGTCATGTTTGCTCTCAGTAAACTGGGGGCTATTGCGGTACCTTTGAATATACGGCTGACTGCCAAAGAGCTCGAATTCATTGTTTCCGATTGTCAATTGACTACTGTGTTTTTTAGAGATTCTTTGAAAGAACTGGAAAATGCTTTGCAAGCGTTAGTGCCTATTCAGAATCGAGTGCAATTTTTTGGAACACCAGAGGAAAACGTAGTAGCGTATGAGGAACTGCTTCAGTCGGGAGAGTCTGTTGACTTCAGTCCTCCTGATGACCTGGAGGAAGGCGATCCGTTGATGTTGATCTACACTTCTGGAACAACAGGTCATCCCAAAGGTGCTATCCTCAGTCATGGCAATAACATCTGGAATTGTATCAATGCCATCCATATCCTGGGCATGTTGCAGAAAGATATTTCTATTACGATTTTACCTTTGTTTCATATTGGTGGTTGGGGATGCTTTTTGCTGCCAACCCTGTTTCAAGGGGGCACCGTTATTATGCAGGAAGTTTTTGATCCTATTCAAATTTTTCAGGATGTAGAAAAGTATCAAATCTCCATTTTTATGGGGGTGCCTACTATTTTTAATGAATTGCAACTGCATCCACAATTTGAAACGGCTGATTTATCGAGTGTGCGGATTTTTGCCAGTGGAGGGGCACCTTGTCCTGTTTCCTTAATCGAAACATATCAAAATAAAGGATATACGCTGACCCAGGGGTTTGGTATGAGTGAGACCTCTCCCGTTATTTTTTTGATGCGCCCTGCAGATTCGTTTAAGATGAAAGGAAGCGTTGGAAAGCCTGCGATTTGTTGTGATGCTCGCATTGTGGATGATGACATGAACCCTCTTCCACCGGATACTATTGGAGAATTGGTTCTACGGGGCAATGTCATTTGTCAGGGATACTGGAACCGTCCAGAGGCCACAGCAGAAGCTAATCGGGGAGGGTGGTTGCACTCAGGAGATTTGGCGTATTATGATAAGGATGGATTTTATTATATGGTAGACCGCAAGAAAGACATGGTCCTGTCTGGTGGAGAAAATATTTATCCCGCTGAGGTGGAATCCGTTTTGTTCCAACATCCTGCGGTTGCGGAGGCGGCTGTGTTTGGCATGCCTCACCCCAAATGGGATGAAGTGCCTGTCGCAGCAATTGTACCAAAACCAGAAAAGGAATTAACAGCAGAAATGTTGAACGATTGGTGCCAGGATAAGCTGGCCCGTTACAAACAGCCCAAACAATATTTTTTTCGAGAAGACTTGCCAAAAACGGCATCTGGAAAGACATTAAAAAGAGAATTGAAAGAAATCTATACATCTTAGAAAGGAAAAATTGCTATGCACCACGAATTACCAGACGGCTTAAAAATGTATTATGAAGTATTAGGAAATGCGGAAGCTCCCTGGCTTGTCCTGGTCAATGGAGTAACCCAGTCAGCACCAGCCTGGAAGATGATGTCGACTTTACTGGAACAGAATTATCAAATCCTCATCTTTGATTTCATCTTTCAAGGACAGTCCGATAAAAAAGGAGAGGTACGCTCATTTGATCAATTGGCAGACGACATGGTCAGCTTGTTCGATGCAGTAGGTGCGCAAAAAGTGTACATGGCCGGGATCTCATTTGGCGGCGCAGCGGCGCAACATTTCATGGTCCGTCATCCGGAACGTCTGGAAAAAGCCGTTTTGATGGCAACCCTGGGTAAGAAAAGTGAATACTTCAAATATATGGAATTTGTCTGGCACAAAACAATGTCCACTGCTGGAATGGATTTGCTGACTGATTTTGCTTTCATTTTCTCCTTAAGCGAAAATTACTTCGAAAATCCTCTGGTTCCCATTGAAACGTTAAAGCAGTTCTCACTGGACATCAATGATCCTGTATCAGTGCAGAAGCTCATGGATACCATGAAGATCCGAGAGGATAATTATTTGCCTCATCTGGAAAAAGTAGAGGTACCCACCTTGGTGGTTCAGGGAGCGAATGACACGTTTTGCACGCCTGCAATGGGAAAAGAAATTGCAGACCATCTGCCAAATGGAGAGTTCAAAACGATCCCTAATGTCGGACATGCTTTGAATTTGGAAGCCATTCCTCAAACAGCAGAAATCATTCGTAACTTTTTTAAATAGCTTCTGAAACAATAGATCGTACCGTTTGATAGGACGCTGATACTCGCACATTCCTCCCCTTACCAAGGCATTTGTGTCAGGTTAAGAAAAATTGGTGCTTGTTCTCCCCCTTTAGCAAAGGGGGCTGGGGGGATTTGGTTGAAAATCCGTTCCTGTAAATCCCCCTACGCGGGCCGCCCTAACCCCCTTTATCAAAGGGGGAACAGGCTTAACCTGACACCGATGCCTTACCAAGG
>JANQHV010000293.1 GCA_028282505.1 SAR324 cluster bacterium
TAGGAACAATTTTTTTCATGAAAAAAACACTAAAAATTTTGATCATCCGTTTTAGCTCATTAGGTGATATCGTCTTGACCACCCCAGTTTTCCGAGAAGTAAAAAGAATTTACCCCCAGAGTCACATTACTTTTTTAACTTCAATCGATTTTAGTAATGTCATTATGAACAATCCTCACATTGATGAAGTGATTGAACACCCTCGTAAAGAATCGTGGCGAGAACTGAACCAATTGATTCAACATTTACAGCAACGATCTTTTGAATTAATTTATGACATCCATTGTTCTTTGAGAAGTCGTTTCATACGATGGCAATTGTATAATTCTTTCTCAAAGAAAAATCTGGAAATTTGGAAAATCAATAAAGAAGAATTAAAGCGAACTTTATTGATTCAGTGGGGTATTAACTTAATGCAGAATGGAATCTCCCAAAGAGAGAGATTCTTAGCTTGCCTGCAACAACAAACTCCTATTCCCTTAAATCCTGTCACAGAATTATTTCCTTCCTCGGAAAATAAAAAAAAAATCGAAATGCTCCTACAAGAGTTGAAATTACCAAGCAAACGCTTTATTTGTATTGGTCCTTCTGCCTCATTCCTTGGAAAATGTTGGCCACTGGAGTCCTATCAAACCTTAATTGAGCAACTATTAAACGAAAAATGGTCTGTCGTTCTTGTAGGTAGTCAAAACGAAGCAGAACCAGTGAAATTAAAGCACTACTTTGGCCATATGATCCACAACTTAGCTGGAAAATTAGATCCGTTGGAATCGGCTGCTTTACTCAGCCATGCCCTCCTTGCCATATGCAATGACACTTCCATTGGTCATCTTGCTGAAGCAATGGGGACACCTGTTATTACAATTTTTGGCCCAACAGTCCGAGAGTTTGGATATGCCCCCTTTTTAACACAAAGTCGTCTTGTGGAAAATGATCTAAAATGCAGACCGTGTACACGCAATGGGAAAGGAGAATGCAAAATTGATCAAAAACGATTATGCCTCACCTCAATCACCCCACAAACTGTTTATGACCATATTTTACACATTGTAAAAAACACATCTTAACACGTATTGCCACCTCCACTCTTTGGGAGCACTGGGATACTTTTTTGCCAAAGCATTGGGCAAATAAACTTCTCCATATCCTTTCTACAAATCATCCTGAGGAACAGGATTTCACTACCATTGCCAACTTTGTGGAGCAGTTGCCCAAAGAAATTGAGCAGATTTTTCTAGAAGTGCTTTTGGCTTGTGAACAGCTGGATTTAAACAGATGGGATGTTTTTCAGAAGGAAAGTAATTTTGCTGCTGCTGTATCCCCATTATTTTTATTGATTAACTGGTAGGGATAGTCGTCCTCATTGGTTTCAATAATAAATATTTCTTCATAAACTAACCAAAGATCACTATTTGAACGATCATATGGTGAAATTTCCCATAATGAATTATCTTCCAATCTGACAAATCGTCCTCTTTCCATTTTTTCTAAAACCCAGTGGACACCAGCAGGTGAATAGTTTTGCTCAAAATGATTACCTGATTTGTTATCAAGGCCAACATTTCTCAAAGGAGCTAGATATATAGCATCAATTTGTGAAACAATTTTTTGGACCATTCCTTTCAATTCTGTCTTATTTCGTCCAAATCCTAAATCATTTCCTAATAATTTTCCTTTTTTATTGAGTACAATGAATGAAATTACAAATTGAATGTCTTGTTGACTCGATTTAGTTTCCATGCCATCTACCTTGATTTGAAAAACACCTCTTTTGTCTACAAGGATAACAGAACCATATTGCTGTAACTCGGCTTTGAACAAGCTGTCAACTTGCGATTTTATATTCTGATGTCCTCCCACAATGAGTTGGATTGGTATTTTTTTCTGTTGTTGAGCCATACCAACAGAAAATATCAACAACATGAAGAGTGTGACAATGACTATTTTTTTCATTTTGAATGTACGCAAGAAACGTAGTGGAGTAAAAATACTTCAGACAGGTGGGTTGAAATACATGGACTGACAGTTAAGCCTGACAATAAAGGGTATTTTTCTTTTTGACAAGGATCAATAAATCCACAATTAAGGACAATCTCAAGACTCAATCTGTCGAAATTATCCCTCAAATACCCCTAATTCTATTCTTGTAATTTGTCTTTCCGCTGCCATACGCAGGCTTTTTGGTATATTTTGCTGGACTAATCTTTTCAGTGAATTAAGTAACTCCGTTTGAGGATTCTCTCGTACTGCTTTATTTTTATCTTTTCTCATCAGGCCTCCTTTTTTAAATGACTACCCTCAGAACACAAGATTTTGTTTAATTTGACCTTATATTTCCGATTTCGGTTCATATTTTCTGAAATTAATAATTGGGATAAATCCATGGTCAAAAATGACTTTGCTTGAACAATCAATTGTACGAATCTTTATACAAGCAGAGGTTTATCCCAGATTATAACTTTTGATCCAAACGCCTGCTATCATCTTAGGCCCAAAAAAAACGCATTTTCATAGCTTCTTTTTGGAGCAATACTTCCTCTGGATTCAAGCGGTGCAAGCGGCGATGTCGTACAACACGTGTTGGAGCTAAGCGAGTAGGCTGTTTCATAATTTCCTCTTTATTTAAATTTATACTTTGGCTTACTATCTAAATAAGCTATGATTTATTATTTCATTTAAGGAGCAACTGAAGCTCTGCTTTTATTATCGGCAGGCTTTTAGAAAAGTTGAGTCATTTTATTCAAATATTTTAAACCTTATGTTGCTCTTTTCAGGGAAACTATGCTAGCAAAGATACTTCTACTCCATTTTTTGCTTACTTAGGGATGAAGAAATAAATAATTTAGCCAAGGTAAATTACTAAGAAACGGGGAAACGACACTCCAGTCTTAGAAATCAACTAAAGTTATTTAAAAAAATACCGATAATAAAACCCTCATTTAATCTTTTACCTTGTCCGATATCAACGTATTTCGATTGAATAAAAGCTCCAGAATCAGAAAATACTGATCAGGAGAAAATTTATAGTAAGCGTTAACTGGTACAAGGAATGTACACTGTGAAAAATGGAGGTTGTATGCTACCAACTACATCTGTTATCTGTTTAATAGGTGCTACATTCTGTTTTGGTTGGGCCATTAAAATTTGGCTACATACTCATCAAGAGGATTAGTACCTAAGACATGGTTGAGTGCTAACCTGCTAAGTGCTATAATCACATCAGCAGGTTAGCAATCCATACTACGCATCAGGAGGGACAAGAAAAAAATGAACATAACTCATCGGATCGAAAATGAAACCTGTATTTTGACATTTAATCGTACATTTTCAGCAGCAGATATAGACCAAATTCGAAATTATGCGCAGCCCTTTATTGAGGATCTTGCGATTCGTAATTTTCTTTTTAACTTTAAGGATGTAAATAATATTGATTCTACAGGCATTGGATTCCTCATGGAAATTCGACAAACATTGGATGAACGCCAGGCCCGCTTGGCCTTTTGTGAACCCAATGAGTATGTCGATGATATTTTTGACATTACTAACATTGATACAATGATTCCGGTATATCCCTCTGAAGAAGAAGCATTATCCAATCTAACCTAACTTTTTCTTGATCCGTAATGTCACTCCATCAAACATAAACTTTCCTGATTATCCTGAAATTATCATGTACTATATCTTCTCTTGAGTATCAAATACTATGGAACGGACTTTACTCTTAAATGCGAGTTATCAACCCTTAAAGGCCATTTCATGGCGAAAAGCGGTTACTTTATATTTTTTAGGTAAAGTGGAAATACTGGAAGAGTATGAACGCGAAATTCGGAGTGTCTCAATATCAATGAAATTACCCGCAGTGATTCGCTTATTGAGAAATGGAAGATGGTACAAAGGAAGAGTCAAATTTTCCAGGGAAACCGTTTTTCAACGTGATAGTTATACTTGTCAATATTGCCATAAACCTTTCCCATCTCATAAGCTCACATGTGACCATGTTATTCCCCGCAGTCGTGGAGGGGCAACTACCTGGAACAATGTCGTGACAGCGTGTCTTTCATGTAATACAAGAAAAGGCAATAAACGATTAGAACAAGCTGGCGTAACCCTTCGAAAACAACCGAGAGAGCCAGACTGGTTTCACTTCATGCAAATTTCCCTTCGTGCTGCCAATGACCATCCTGCCTGGCAGATATACTTTCCCCCCTCGCAAGAATAGTTCTTTATCCTTTTGTTGCAGGCTTACAAACGTCTCATTTTGGCAACAAACATACCATCTGAATTGAACAGATGCGGCCAAATTTGAAGCATACCCTCAATGGATTCCTGCGTGATAGGATGTAAAAATGAGTCCAATTGAAAACTGGGATTTTGTTTAAGAAATTGTTCCACCACGCTTTCATTTTCCATCTGCATCACAGAACAAGTTGCATATACCAACACCCCACCTGATTTGACTTTATTTTTCGCACACTCCAAGATTTCTAACTGGAGAGTCATCAATTTTCTAATATCCTGCATATGAATTCTCCAACGGGCATCTGGATTTCTCCGCCAAGTACCTGTTCCACTGCAGGGAACATCTACCAATACCCCATCAAAAAAAGTATTTATCCCCAAAAGTTCTTTTCCATCCCAATGGTGTATTACAATATTTTTCCAATTGCCCCTGCTGGCACGGCGGCGAATTTCATGCAGTTTTTCCTTACGAATTTCTGTTGCAACAATTTGCCCCTTTCCCTTCATCAATGTTGCCAGGTGCAACGCTTTACCTCCTCCTCCTGCACAAACATCCCACCATTTTTCTGTCTCCTGTGGAGCACATACCAAACCAATACACTGTGAAGCCAAGTCCTGGACTTCAAATGCCCCCGCCTTAAATAAAGATAATTGATTGATGTTGACGCTGCCTTGCACTTCAACAGCATGAGAAACAATAGGATGGAGAATTGTGGTGAGGTGATTTTGCTGTAGTTGACGATTTACAGCTTGAAAGTCAAAATTTTGAATGCGAATCCACAAAGGAGATCTGGTCTGTAAACAGCTCAGTAATTGATCAAAAACGTTTGTGGCTTCTTGATCTTGAGGAATATCAAGTGAGTTTATAAAAAAATCTGGGAATAGTTTCTTGGGTTGAAATAAATTTTCATCCTCTTGTGTATAGCGACTGATCCATTGTTGCTTTGCCTGCAAATCACTGACGATCTGCCAACCTACCGGCAATGGAGTCAGTTTGGACTCCTGTGCCCAAACATCACAAACCAAATTCCAAGGATTACCATCTAACAAATAAGCCAGTAATAATCCTCTCACCAAGCATTCATCTTCCCATTGATGAATCCATCCCCACCAACGAAACATGGCAAATACGACTTGCCGAATTAAACGACGGTCACGCGCTCCCTGTTCTTTACGCTGCCTGAACATATGGGCAATTGCCCTGTCAACAGGAGAACCAAGTCTACATGCCTCTAAAGAATACCTGGCAAACTCACTACATACTAAAGCCTGCCGACTTGCAATACGATTTGCTTTCGCAGACATCAAAAAAGGTAGGGAAAATAAGAGAAAATGTGTCGTTACTGACGGGATAAGAAAAATAACTCCTGACCTATCAACTCCGTATTGCCCAGATTCACTTCCATCAATCGACGTAAATGAGCCAAACTATCCAGGTCAATACTCTGAAATTTAAAGCCAAAATGATTTTTTTTGATATGGACTAACTCTGCTCGTATGTTTAATACAATTTCACCTTCACCTAATTGGATTTCTAAAGTACACTCCTGTCCCTTATTGATTAATACAACTTGCCCTACCTCAAACAAAGCCCCCTTTAACGAAATATCCAATAATTTGGCATTAATACGCTTATCTTGATAGACGATATAGGTTTTTGTATTGAAATCTACACGGCTAAATTGTCGCTGCTCTTTCACATCCCTCCTTCACTCTGCCAGAATAGTTAATTATTTCTTATTCCTTAATTTAACAGCTTTTCGACAGAGTTTCAAATAGTAGCAGCAAATAGAGTTACTTTTCAAATAACCACGCTACCAAAGTCCTCCGGAAGAAGGCATCATGCCTAAACTCCTGCCCAGTTGGTCACCATCGCTGAAGTTTTTTTCATCTTGATCGGCTAATGGATCAATGGCACTAATTGAATTGTGAACTTTTTTTATTTTCTTAATCTTGCCGCCTTCCGACAAATACCGTGCCATCGCTTCATTAATCTCATCTCGACTAATATTAGAGAAATCATCGTCTAGTTGCATAATTCACCTCTAACTTTCATTGTTAGTTATTCATTTTTACGCTGTATTTTCATTTTATCACTAGCACTCTAAATCTGTGAGTGCTAACTCATTTAGAAAACGTTATCTCTAATTGTTTCAGAAGTCAACAAAAAAATTTAATTTCTGTTTATTTTCTGTTTATTAATGCAATTTTTGCAACACTGTTCCTACTGTAACAGAAATTATTACAATCGTTTTATGAAGACCTCTGTGTCAATCAACAGGGCAAATGGAAACAAACATAGAATCGTCCTTAAACAAATTCAACATCTATGATTTCCACGTCGATTTTACCTTTAGGAATGGTCACCGTCACTTCATCACCAGTATTTTTTCCAATCACAGCACGAGCGATTGGACTTGAGAAAGAAATTTTATTTTCTGCCAGATCGGCTTCATCTTCTCCAACGATTTTGTAGCAGTATTCATCATCTGTCTCTAAATCAAGTAAAGTCACTGTTGCCCCAAATACCACTTTATCTCCTGACAGAGAAGCAGGGTCAATGATCGTGCAATTGGACAATTTCCCATTGATTTCCTGCAACCGTCCTTCAATAAAACTTTGCCGTTCTTTAGCGGCATGATATTCTGCATTTTCCTTAAGATCTCCATGAGCCCTTGCTTCTTCAATTGCCTGTACAACAGCAGGGCGTTCGACAGATTTCAATTGTTTCAATTCTTGTTTTAATTTTTCGTAACCTTCTTGGGTAATTGGATAAGAATCACTCATAAAAAATTTTCTTTCTATAGACGACCAATAAGTATGCGTTATTTTCTGTTTTTTGACTTCTCAAGAGACATTGGTTTGTGAATATTCAAACACAAGCTTATCCTCTTTGACATCAATAAATACCTGCCCCCCATTTTCTAATTGACCAAACAGGACTTCATCGGCTAATACTGTTTCGATTTCCTGCTGAATCATGCGCTGCATGGGTCGGGCTCCAAATTTTGGATCATAACCTTTTTTTGCCAACCAGCTTCGTGTTTCATCTGAAATATTGATGACCACTTTTTTACTTTCTAGTTTACTTTCTAGTGCCATAACAAATTTATCGACTACCATCAAGATAACTGGTTCTGGCAAAGGATTGAATGTAATAGTTGCATCGAGACGATTACGAAATTCGGGACTGAACATTTTTTCTAAGGCTTGCTTCAGAGGTGCTGTCGAGGTATTGTCACCAAACCCAATTACAGCAGAACTCATTTCCTTGGCCCCCGCATTAGAAGTCATAATAATCACGACATTACGAAAATCCGCCTGTCTCCCATTATTATCAGTCAATTTCGCATGATCCATCACTTGGAGCAATATATTGAAAATATCAGGATGAGCCTTCTCAATTTCATCCAGCAATAAAACAGAGTGAGGGTGCTTACGAATCGCATCTGTCAGCAATCCTCCCTGATCAAAGCCAACATATCCGGGAGGTGCTCCAATCAGACGCGAGACTGCATGTTTCTCCATGTATTCACTCATATCAAAGCGCTCAAAGTGAATACCCATAATTGCGGCAAGCTGCTTAGCGACTTCAGTCTTTCCCACACCTGTCGGCCCCGTAAAAAGAAAAGAGCCCACAGGCTGCTCCGGTTGACTCAAGCCAGCACGTGAGCGTTTGATGGCGGTGGACAATATTTGAATGGCTTCATCTTGTCCAAACACTCTCATCTTCAACTCTTTTTCCAAATTCTTCAGTTGATCCTTATCAGAGAGGGTCATTTGCTGGAGAGGAACACGAGCAATGCGTGCAACAACTTGCTCAACATCTTGTGCAGTGACCGTGTTTCTTTTCTTGGAGATGGGGCGTAATTTAATAGCCGCTCCCACTTCATCGATCACATCAATGGCCTTATCAGGTAAAAAGCGATCATTAATATATTTTGCTGACAATTCTGCTGCTGTCTTTAAAGCGCCTTGTGTGTAACGGAGATGATGATGTTTTTCATAATGAACTTTCAGCCCTTTCAAGATTTTAATGGTTTCTGGGACACTCGGTTCGACAACATCAATTTTTTGAAAACGCCGAGAAAGCGCATGGTCTTTATCAAAAGATTTTTTATACTCTTCATAAGTCGTGGATCCTATACAACGGAGAGTTCCTTTAGCCAGTGCTGGCTTGAGTAGATTCGAGACATCCATTGATCCTCCACTGGTTGCTCCTGCACCAACAATGGTATGAATTTCATCAATAAACAAAATAGAACGTGGTTTTTTCTTCAGAGCCTTCAAAACAGCTTTAATCCGCTGTTCAAAATCTCCTCGAAATTTAGTTCCTGCCAATAAGGCTCCAATATCTAGCAAAAATATTTCGGCCCCTTGCAGTAGCTCAGGCATATCTCCCTGGTAAATTTTCAATGCCAAACCTTCTGCAATAGCAGTTTTACCTACTCCAGGCTCTCCTACGTAAATGGGGTTATTTTTTCGACGCCGACAAAGGATCTGGACCGTTCGTTCCAATTCGTATTCTCTTCCAATCAAAGGATCTATTTTAGATTCTGCCGCCAATTGTGACAAATTCAGAGTATACAATGCCAACGGGTCTCTTTCAGGACGAGCATCTCCATCTTCCCCTTCTTCTGTAAAATCCTGAGCATCTTCTAGATCTTCATCATCCACAGGCACTTTAGAAATACCATGAGAAATATAATTCAATAAATCCAATCGAGTGATCCCTTCTTTTTGTAAAAAATAGGAAGCATGAGATTTGGATTCACGGTGGATTGCGACCAGAACATCTCCCACATCTGCGGTTGTTTTGCCAGCACTATTCACATGCATCACGGCCAGATGTAAAACTCGCTGGACTGCTAAAGTCTGTTGCGGAGAACTATTTGCAGTCGGCACGGTTTCTTGCTGCACAAAAAAATCTTCTAAATTTTCCTTGAGCCTATCAATATTTCCACCACAATTTTTAAGAATGCGAACACCCATCTCATTATCCAACAAAGCATACAAAATGTGTTCAACACACAAATACTCGTGTCTGCGATTCTGGGCTTCACGATGTGCGGCCATTAAACTAGCCTCAAGATCCTTGGTAAACATGCATCTTCTCCATTAAGCTTCTTCTAGACTACATCGAAGAGGAAATTCGTATTGTTTGGCAATGGTGTGGACTGCTGCAACTTTGGTTTCTGCGATTTCAAAGCTATAAACACCACCTACCCCAACGCCATCATTGTGGACATTGAGCATGATGCGTGTTGCTTCAGCAGGGCTTTTACTAAATATCTTTTCTAAGATAAGTACCACAAACTCCATTGTTGTATAATCATCATTATGAATCAAGACCTTAAACATTTTAGGTGGTTGTAATTTAGTATCCGATTTGTTTAATGTTTGTCCATCAAATACTGGATTCTGTCGACCCATATTTCTCATTGAAATAAAATTTTCACAATTCAGTTTATTTATTCACTCACGCATCGGTACAAAGCATCATTTCTTCATCACAAACAGACTGTTTGTTTGTCTTTGGTTGCCAAAGCACACGACTGTTTGGTGGCACACTGTGAGTCAACCACACATTTCCGCCAATGATAGAATTGGCACCTACAACGGTATCTCCCCCTAAAATAGTTGCCCCAGAATATATCACGACATTATCTTGAATAGTAGGATGACGCTTTGCTTTAAAAACATTTGCTTTTCTAGTTGGGCTCAAAGCTCCTATCGTCACTCCCTGATAAACTCGGACATGTTTTCCAATCACAGCAGTTTCTCCGATCACAACACCCGTACCATGATCAATCATCATTCCTTCTCCAATTTTGGCACCAGGATTGATATCAATCCCTGTCTGGGAATGAATATATTCATTCATGATCCGAGGCAGTAGCGGAATATTTCTTTCATAAAAAAAATGGGAGATGCGATGAACAGTCAAAGCACGTATTCCTGGATAGCCCAAAACAATTTCCTGTTTGCTTGTGGCAGCAGGATCTCCTTCATAAATGGCATCCACATCTCTTGCCAACACATCTCTCAAGTCAGGAATAGACTCCAAAAATTCTATCGTAATTTCCTCTACGTTTTTGCTAAACGAGGGGTTATCATGACAATTTGCGCCATTTTGGGCAATTTCCCAGCACAATACCTGCTCCATATAGGCTTGCAATCGTTTAAAAATAGAAACGGTTTTCTGGCCAATGATATATGGAAGATCTAATGGTTCTAGTGGTTCTTGCCGAATGAACCCAGGAAAAATCAACATCTTGATATCTTGAACTAAATTAACAATATCTTCTCTGGTCGGCAAAGTACTTTTTCCCACCCGTTCTAAATTAGGATGCTTATGATATGAATCCAAAATGGAACTAACCACTTCTTGTAATCTATCTTTATTTTTCATTAAAACCTTTTTTTACTTAAAAAAAGAGGAGTACTCATGTAGCGTTCTGCCCCATCAGGCATTATTGCTAAAATGTTTTTAGACTTCCCAACTTTCCCAGCAATTTCTAGTGCCGCCCACAAGCTTGCGCCCGCAGATATTCCAATCAATAATCCTTCCTGGCTGGCAGCTTGTCTTCCTATCTCGTAGGCATCTTCCTCCTTTGCTAACATAACCTGATCCACCCAGTCTGGATAATAATTACCAGGAACAAATCCAGCACCAATCCCCTGAATCCCGTGTATTCCCGGATTACCTCCTGAAATAACAGGAGACCCGGCAGGTTCAACAGCAATATTTTGAAGATCAGAAAAATGTCGTTTGAGCACCTTCCCTGTGCCACTCATGGTACCACCAGTCCCAATACCACTCACAAAATAATCCAGTCCAACTTCCTGGAAATCTGCAATAATTTCTTGAGCTGTTGTTTTTTCATGAATCTCTGGATTTGCCACATTATCAAATTGAGACATCATGCAATATCCCCGTTCCACTACTAAAGAATGAGCCATCTCAATAGATCCTTGCATCCCCAGTTCTCCAGGAGTTAAAACAATTTCAGCCCCTAGGTGTTCCAGTATTGCACGCCGCTCAAAACTCATGGTATCTGGCATCGTTAACACAATCCCATAACCGCGCACTGTAGCAATCATAGATAGGCCAATTCCTGTATTGCCTGAGGTTGGTTCGACAATGGTATCTCCTGGTTTTAATCTCCCATCCCGCTCAGCAGCCATGATCATCCCCATAGCAGTTCGATCTTTAATACTACCACCAGGATTGAATTGTTCCAGCTTCACGTAAACAGAAGCATCCCCCTCCTTTGTTAAACAATTGATTTTTACTATGGGTGTTTGACCAATTGTTTCTAAAACATTATTATAAATAGGCACGAATTTTCCCTATAAAATCATTAACATCGAATTTTCAGTAGACTGTTACTAAAAAAAGACTTATCATTCAGGAAAGTTGAACTCAAAAGCTCTCTCCTTAGTTTACATAGATTGTATCAACAAATATAATATTTACAAGCATGGTATAAGAGTTGCCTTTTTTAAAAACACACATACCCGCCGTAAATAACAACATTCACCGTCAATAACGTTCCATTACAACAACAAAACTGTGTATGTTAGAAGACTACAAATTAGAATTTATTGAATTTTTGGTTGATCAAAAAGCACTGCAATTTGGAGAATTTACCCTCAAAAGTGGACGTATTTCTCCATATTTTTTTAATGCTTCTGCTTTTAACACAGGAGCAGCAATTACACGCTTAGGCTATTTTTATGCAGCAGCCATACAAGAGTTAACCCCTGACTGCACAATCGTATTTGGCCCCGCCTATAAGGGAATTCCTTTATGTATCAGTACCGTCAGTGCACTATCCTCTCATTTCAACAAAGATATTGGATACTTTTTCAATCGAAAAGAAATCAAAACTCATGGAGATAAAGGAATTTTAGTGGGACAGATGCCAAATACTCACGATCACATTGTGATGGTTGACGATGTCATCACAGACGGTGCGACAAAGCGTGAGTCCTTAAAATTGGTACAACAACTCACCCAAGCGACCTTCTCTGGAGTCATCATTGCTGTTGATCGCATGGAAACCAATGCAGAAGGTAAAAATACTCTGATTGAATTCCAAACAGATACGGGTATTCCAGTCAAGGCAATTGTCAGTATTGAAGAGATTTGCCAACACTTACTGGAACGAAAAATCAATGGTAATGTCTATTTGACTGACTCAACATATCGCCGAATTGAAGCGTATCTGCAAACATTCCGTGTCCGTAAATAAAACTATTATGTTAAAAATAAAAGAATCTTCCCGCAGTATCAAACGCGCACAAATTTCCTGGCAACAATCTCAAGCAGATCTAAAGCTTGCTAAAGCCTCTGTTAAGTCGCAACCTGATAAAAGCTGTTTACAGAGCACCCAAGCAGCCATCAATTCACTTAGCTCCATTTTAGAGGCTCATGGCTACTTTCAATTACCCTCTTTTTCAACCATAGAATTATTGGATAAATGTATCGAAATCGACCCTATGTTTGAGGAAATGAGATCGTTTTGTAATGTTTTGGATAGCACGATTGAGCGAGATATGTTTGGAAAAACAAAAACATCAAACATGGGTTATACCCCAGCATTTGCCAAAACTTGTTTTCAAGCCAGTGAGCATATCCAACAGATAGTCAAAACCTACTGGAAAAAAAACAAGAAACGATTTTTTTCTCCTTAGGATGTCTGTAAGAACTCATTTTAATGCGATGTGTGACCTTTTTTGCCATCATGGCGTCATTTTACTACCTTTAGCTAAATATGTATTCAACGGAGCCACTGAAAACTTTGCAAGAACGATTTAAAACGTACTTTCCTCCCACTAATCGTCATGTTTCTCAGCGTGCTTCTGTTTTGGTACCTATATTTGAAAAAAATGCAGAGCTCTATTTATTATTGACACGCCGCTCTACAAAAATAAACTCACACTCTGGTCAGGTTTCCTTTCCGGGCGGTAGAGAAGAAGCAACTGATACCAGCCCCCAAGAAACCGCTTTACGAGAATCCTACGAAGAAATTGGTCTGCCCCCAAGCCAAGTCACAATTTTGGGAAGATTAGACGAGATTCTTTCCAGAAATTTTTTGATTGTTACTCCTGTGATTGGCGTCATTCCTACTGATTTTGTATCCCATCCCGATCCAATAGAAATTGAGAGCGTGTTTCATGTCCCTATCAGTTTCTTTATGCAAGAAAAAAATCATTTTATCAAAGAATACAAAGCCAAACGACCTTATTTAGCTCACCATTTCTATTTTGGAGACTATGACATTTGGGGATTGACTGCTCTTTTGATCCTTCGTTTTCTGGAAGTAGGTTTTGATTATATCCCTGACTATCCCATCCATCACCCTGGAGCATCCACCTGGATGGAGTTATCCCAATCGTTCCGAGAAGAACATACCGAAGAGCTGGAAAAAGCATGGAACAAATTTTGAGAGGAAGTCGGATATCATGAAATTCTTTAAAAAGAGAAAGCAGGAACAAGGACATGATGCGTTCATCAACCTCATTCTTGCTGCCTGTGAAGAACCGCAGATGCGAAAACAAATTATGGGGATTTTACAACTCGATTCATTCAATCGCCAATCTTTGCTTGGCTCTATCGTCTCCCATTTATCCATGCAAGGTGCACCTACCGAATTAGTGGAAGCTATTTCACTCTTAAAAGATGATGAAATTGCTCAAAAAGCTAAGGAAGTGCTGGGTGTGGATTCAAGTAGCGCTGAATAGAAGGTACGAGACACGACATGGAAGCTAAATCCTACCTAGAACTATGGGTGGAACTTTCTCATGAACAGGCAGACCTGTGGAGTACTTTCTGTTTTGAAGAGAATGCATCCGGTATTGAAACGGTCAACGAGACAGAGTTCACTCTACAAATGCGGATCTTTTTTAACAGCCAGAACACTGATGTCATAGAAAAGCTACCCAATAAATTCAATCAACAATACCCACAGATTCATCCCCCGGTCAAGTTACTGAAGCTGGAACAATGTCCCCATGAGGATTGGCAAGGTGCCTGGAAACAGTATTTTATTCCTGTGGATATTGGGCAGTCTTTCACAGTCTGCCCTCCCTGGAAAATAGAAGAGGTTCCTAACAACAGAACACCCATTATTATTGATCCTGGCCAAGGTTTTGGGACTGGCAATCACCCATCAACCGTCTTGGCATTAGAAGTTTTGGAACGATACATTCATCATGCAAGCCCTCTGCCAGCATCCATGGTTGATATTGGGACAGGTTCTGGAATTTTAGCGTTTGCTGCCGCCTTCCTCGGTATACCATTAATTCATGGAGTTGACATTGATCAAGCTGCAATTGCCGATGTTGTCAAAAATCGAAAACTGAACCATTTAGAAAACAAGGTTCAAGTTATGATTGGAGAACCTGATTGCTTACGCAAGAAATACTCTATTGTGATCAGCAATATGCTATTTACCGAATTACTCCAAGTAAAAAAAGAATTAGTCAACTTAGTAGATACGATGGGAGTTCTCATTTGTAGTGGTTTTTTGGAAAAACAATGGCCCCAACTCAAGGAAGTTTTTGAAAAAGAAAGAATGATTGCCAAACATGTATTTCAAAAAGAAGACTGGCGAGCCGTGATCATGCAACACGATACCACTGATTGACACCATAATATCATCAAACGGATTGATGAAATATCATTCTTTACAACATTGCAACTGGAATCCTTCTCATCATACAAAGCCTAAATCAAAATCAGGACTAGTACTGATATCCATTCTAGTCATTATGGCAGTCATCAGCCTATTTCTATTACAGTGGTATCAAAATGAAATACAATACCGATTGCAAGCACAAGTTGCTTTGAAGCATCATTCTCTTTTTCAAGAATTGGAAGGAGTGTTGGGGCAAAGTATTGTGTCATTCCAACACTATTCAGAACTGGAATTGCGTCAAAATAATGTTTTGATTCCCCATTCTGAATTGCAACCATTTTTTTCTAACTGGGTGGTTCAAAGTACTGCGGCAAAAGAGGATTCATTTCTCACATTGGAACTAGCCCACCAATCGTCTTTCCAAACACAAAAGTTTGAAGCATTATTTTATTTTTCCTCCTATTACCTCTCTGATATTCCCTTTCTGAATCTATCCCAAGAAAATAGTACCTCTCTGCCAGAGAATCTAATTTTTTCCAGTACCGACGAACAAAAACTCACAATCAACGCACCACTGTTTCCACTTACGGTTACAGAATTAACAGATTCTTTTGATCATGTCTTTCAGGGAGATACCCAGATAGAATGGAATGCAGACAAAATTACGTTTCTGCAACTAGGAAAAGAATCCACATTCCTCCTTAATGAAATCAAGAATCTAACCATTCAGATCTCAGGAAACACTACCATCACTGGTGATCTAACATCGCCAACAAACCAACAAATATTTTTGAAAATCATTGGCAATTTAAACTTAAAATTACCGGCCAAAAATGCAGAATTCTCCAAACACTCCCCAAATTTATTCATACATATAACGGAAAATGTGACCATACAATCTTCATCTCTTACCTACCCGACTCTTCAAATTAACGCCTATTTTTGGATCGCAAATGGTTGCCTGGACATCGACTCTCCTATTCAAACAATTCACTGGAAAGGCAGTCTTGCGTGTAAAATAAAATCTACACGCTTTAATGCTCCTGTTTACCTCTTCCATTGGCAATCTTCTCTTAAGCCTCCCATTTCTTTTGCTCGAACTTTTTTACAATTCAATAGTATACAACCTGTGGATTTATAGAGAGGATTGACTTTCCTCTCCATTACCTGATAGGTTTCTATATTCATTTTTCTGTAACCACTGAATCATCATATAATTCTGTAACTGTTTCAACAAAGATGTCTACTACCTCCCAAGTAATTATCAAACAGGCGACAGAAGAAGATATACCGTTGCTTTTATCTTTCATTAAAGCACTGGCTGAGTATGAAAGGCTATCTCATGAAGTCGTAGCAACAAAAGAGATGCTGCATGAATCATTTTTTGGAAAAAACTCAGTAGCAGAAACCATCTTTGCGTATTACCAGGAAAAACCCGCAGGCTTTGCGGTGTTCTTTCATAATCTTTCAACATTCCTTGGTCGATCAGGAATCTATTTAGAAGACATTTATGTCTATCCTCAATTTCGAAACAAAGGAATAGGTCAGGCATTGTTAATTTATATCGCAAAACAGGCCAAAGTGCGTAAATGTGGTCGTTTGGAATGGACAGCTTTGAATTGGAATCAACCTGCTATTGAATTCTATAAAAATTTAGGGGCCACTCCAATGGAAGAATGGACTACTTTTCGACTGACTGGAAAAGCGTTGGAAACGCTTGCCAAAAATGAGAAGTAACAACTGATATTTTCCTATGCTTGACTTTCCAATAACAAACAGTTATTCCAAAATACTTCATGGAGTACCCATACATAATTGATATTCTCCTACACACTGCAGAGCATGATCATATTTTCGACCACCTGAAATTGTTCCTTCCCTTACCAAGAGAGCGGGGCTAACCTTCGGTTAGGAGGAGATGGTGCTATAACCTACAACCTCCCCTGCCCGAAAGTCGGCCCCGCTCTCTTACCAAGGAGAGGAAATCATTTCTGCACAACTGGCTAAAAATATGATCATGCCCACACTGCAAGTAATAAACTACTGAAATCAATTACATTTAGACTATGCAGATTCCATTAATTATTGAAAATCTTATCTTCAGTCCTCTCATTTTTTGCATACCACTTTTCATCATTCTTATTTGGCCTTCCCGCCCAGCAAGAAAAGGAAAAAGGAAAGCAAATACTAAAGTCAGATGGGTTATTGCAATCTGGATTATTTTATTCATTTTAAGCAGTAGAGGATTCTTTCAATTGTTCTCATGGCCTCTGAAGGAACTCACTCCAGCCAGTAACAAACACAAAGCCGATATTATTGTGGTTGCGACAGCAGGAGTCCATGAATCTGGTGCTCCCTCACCGGGATCTACCATTAGAGCCCATACCGCAGCACAACTGTATCTGGAAGGATGGGCGCCTTTGATCTTAGTAACGGGAGGTGTTACACATCCCTATGATCCACATATTCACGCCAAAGGAATGCATATTATTTTGCGAGGTATGGGGGTGCCTGATGAAAATATTCTGATTGAGAATCAGTCAATCGATACCTATATGAATAGCACCATGAGTACAGAAATTCTAAAAGCACGAAATCTGGAAAAAGTATTACTGGTGACACACGACTATCATTTATTAAGGCTTTCTCTGGTTTTCCAACAGACCGGCCTTGAAATTTTTCCTTATGCAGCCAACATTTCTTCGGCTAAAAAGCCCCCTTCCTGGTGGCAATATTTTGATTGGAAAAATTTTAATAGATTGCAAACATATGCCCATGAGTACATTGGTCTACTAGCCTACAAAATCAGAGGATGGATTTAAAGAATGAGCATACAATCCCCATAGCTGTAGTAGCGGTATTGATTTTCAATGGCTACTTGATAGGCATGAAGCAATTTTTTTCGACCATAAAATGCAGCAACTAAGAGAATCAGAGTTGAACCAGGAAGATGGAAATTGGTGAGAAGTCCTTGCACCAATTGAAATCGATAAGGAGGATAGATATAGATATTGGTCCAGCCCGAAGAGGCCGATAACACCTCTTGCTGTGCCAAAGATTCTAAGACACGCACACAGGTGGTTCCTACAGCAATCAGCTTTCTTTTTTCTTTTAAAGCTTGATGCAATAAATTCATATTGGCAGAAGATATTTTGAAATATTCTGAATGGATTTGATGCTGACGAATGTCATTACAATGGATGGGAGCAAAAGTTCCAATTCCTACATGTAAAGTCACTTCGATAATAGGAATTCCCTTCTCTTGCAGCTTTTCCAAGATACTGGCGGTGAAATGCAATCCTGCTGTGGGAGCAGCAATTGCTCCAGCCTGTTGAGCATAACACGTCTGATATCGTTCTCGATCCTGGCCATGATCCTCTTCAGAAGCAACAGAGCGATCAATGTAAGGAGGGAGCGGTGTCAATGCAAATTGTTCCAACCTTTCCATCAATGTTTCATGATGTTCAAATTCTAAAAGCCAACTACCATTTTCTAAGCGCTCAACAGCAATTGCTGGAATAGCATCAGAACAAAAAGACAGGCATTCCCCAACCTTAATACGTTTTGCTCGTTTAACGATGGCCTCCCATCGGCCTGGAACCATTTCTTTCAATAACAATGCTTCAATCTTTCCACCTGTCTGTCGATGGCCCAATAAACGGGTAGGCAATACTTTCGTATTATTGACAACCAAAGCAGTATTATCTGGTAAACAATTCACTATTTCATAAAACGGGTAATGCTCGATGTCCATCGTTTGTCTGGACAAAAGCATCATTCGGGAATGATCACGTTTTGCAGCAGGTTTCTGGGCAATTAAGTGAGAGGGAAGGTCAAAATAATAAGAATCTAAATTCCAATCGGGAGGAAGAGAAGCATCTGGGAAAGACATGAAGGTGTTTTATACATTTCAAATAGGTTCTTAGATTCTATCAAAGCCAGCCATTTGTTTGATGCGATCTTCCGGGCTAACAATATCCAATATGCGCACACCAAATTTTTCATTGACGACCACAACTTCGCCTCTGGCAATCAAACGCCCGCTGACAAACATATCTAGATCTTCTCCAACTAGACGGTGCAGTTCAATCACAGATCCTTGACCTAGAGAAAGTAGATCACCAATTAACATTTTGGCTCGCCCTACTTCAAATGTGAGGGTCAATTTCATATCCAGCAAGAAGTCAACGTTAACGCCTTCTTCTTCCACTTCTAATGGCATCGCATCGACCCCGGCATCGGCCGTACCAACAGAGCTCATCAGAACATCAATATCTTCCTGACCAGCAACATCAGCGGTTAAAGGACTTTCTGTCTGAATTTCAGTCAGCAAGTCATTGATATTGACATCTTCATTACTTTGGCTCAACGAGGGATCGTTTTGGATCTCTGCCAGCAGTGATTCCATATCGCCGGCAGAATCATCCCCACCGCCAGCACCACCGGCACCATCAAAGAGGGCATCGATACTCGACTGGTCTATCTCACCGCTAGCACCACCGGCACTATCAAAGAGGGCACCGATACTTGACTGGTCTACCTCACCGCCAGCACCACCGGCACCATCAAAGAGGGCATCGATACTCGACTGGTCTACCTCACCGCCAGGAGCTGTTTCTTCTGTCGGACCAGCACTATCAAAGAGGGCATCGATACTTGACTGGTCTACCTCACCGCCAGCACCACCGGCACCATCAAAGAGGGCATCGATACTCGATTGGTCTATCTCACCTCCACCCTCTGGGTCCGCGCTTGACTCTCCTGTGGCCCCACTCAATAGAGCATCGATATCATCTTGGCTCATTTCTGACATGGTTTCCCTTTCTTTTTAACGAGAACTCACAGATATGCGGTTTCTTAGGTGGTCACCTTAGTTTAGAATACCAAAACTTTTTACTTACGCAACGCTAATTTCAGTCATAGGCTGTTGCTGCTCATACCATTTGGCAAGGTTCTTGTGAAAATCATCGGATATATGGCAATACAGGATATCTAGAGCTGCTTCTTGCCTAGCACAAATCAGACCAAGCTTTACCATTTCTAAAATAGCCATAAATGTAATCACGAACATCGCTCGAGAATAGCCTTTTTCAGGAAAGAAATCTTCAAATTGATATTTTGCCTTCAAATGTAGCATTTGAATGATTTCCTCAATCCGGTCCTCAATCCGATACTGTTCTACAGCAACTACATGAGTCACAATTTTAGGGCGTTCCATTACTCGACGAAACGCATCCATCAATAAATATAAAGAAACTTCTTCAAATACCTGCTCTGGCTGGCTGCTCTCTGTATCTTTAAAATCCTCACTCTCTCCACGTACAAAGACATCTCTGCCTAATAAATCCCGACAGCTCAAAGCAAAAGCAGCTTGCTTGTATTTTTGATATTCAATGAGTTGCCTTCTCAAGCGCTCTTCAGGGTCCTCTTCTTCCCCCTCTTCTTCTACGGGTGGTTTTGGCAACAGATGTTTGGATTTGATCCAGATCAAGGTCGCTGCAATTTCCAAAAATTCGCCTGCAAAGTCCAAATTAATGGCCTCCATAAAGTCCAGGTATGCTAAATAGCTACTCGTCAAATCAGCAAGTTGGACATTATAGATATTCAACTCCTTTTTTCGAATTAAATGCAATAATAGATCCAGAGGACCTTCAAAAGTGGGGATTTTTATTTCGAGAGGATTATTCAGGTTAGGAAATACAGAGAAGTCCTGCCCTTGGTCGATATTTTCCATAGGCTCCATCCTTTGAAAAATGGTTAGATGCTCTTTTCCTTGAGCATCCCGAATTCAACTCTATTGTTTACTTTTCTGTTGGAATATCGTCTTGTATATCATCGAGTATTTCACGAAATGAATCTTCATGTTTATTTGCCTCTTTATAACGGGCATTGGCCCGAGCAGTGACTCTGATCAAATCGTCCTGTGTTCGAATAATGGTAGGACGGATAAATAACATCAAGTTGGTTTTATCCACCCTTTCGTTACTATTTCCAAACAACCACCCAATGAGAGGCAAATCTCCCAATCCTGGAATTTTTGATGCAGTTTCATTGATTTGTTCATTGAGTAATCCTCCTAACGCAATAATGGAGTCATTTATAGTCACGACCGTCGTTTTCAATTCCCTTTTGAAAGTGGTCACAGCATTGGAATTGCCAACGGGCGTTGGAGCAACATCACTGGAAGTTAGCTGAATTTCCAAACGAATGCTGTCATCTCCACTAATTTGGGGACGAATTGTCGCAATGACACCAACATCTCGAAATTCGATTTGATCAGTAGTACGCCCATTTGAATCTACGATAGAATTAGTTGCAACAGGAATGACTCTGGAAACATTGAGGGTAGCTTCCTCATTATTCATCATCAGTAATTGAGGATCGGCC
>JANQHV010000325.1 GCA_028282505.1 SAR324 cluster bacterium
GAGCAACAGTTGCCAGTATAGGAGGCTTCTCCATCACAATGTTCCACTTGCTGTAAAAAAACAGGACAGATTTATTTTTCCCTATTCTACCAGGGACAATCAGAACACAATTTTTACTAAATTTTTAGAGACTCCCCCAAGGTTACCTGATTCAATGTAAGAAACTTGGAAAAGAACCTCAAAAGGTTTTTAAGGGCACTTTCAATATTCGTATTTCACCTGAACTCCATCAACTTTGTCACAGAGCCGCCTTAAAAGAAGGAATTTCCCTCAATAAATTCGTAGAGCAAGCTTTGAAAAGAGAAACGGAGCTACAATTATTTCATTAAAAGTCTTCTCCTGAAAGTTGGAATTTAAGAATAATGAGAAGATTGAACACAGAAAGGACAAGCCATGAGCGATTTCAGTACAAGCTATTTAGAAGAAGCCATCGATGTGATCAAAGGGCTTTCTGCAGAAACGATAGAACAAATGGCCAAAGGTCTGGCCAGGGTTCGTGAACAAGGCGGACGATTATTTTTTTTAGGAGTTGGAGGATCAGCAGCCAACTGTAGTCATGCCGTCAATGACTTTCGTAAAATTTGTGGGTTTGAGGCATATGCTCCCACTGATAACGTTTCTGAGCTGACAGCACGCACCAACGATGAAGGATGGGACAGTGTGTTTGCAGGCTGGTTGAAAGATTCCAAACTACGAAAGGAAGATGGGATTTTTATCCTTTCAGTGGGGGGAGGCAATTTAGAAAAAAATGTCAGCCCCAATCTGGTCAAGGCCATTGAAGTGGCCAAAGAAACAGGAACACAAATTTTTGGTATTGTTGGCAAAGATGGAGGGTATACGGCAAAATCTTCTGAGACAGTTTTGATCATCCCCACCATTAACCCACAACATATTACCCCGCACACAGAGGCATTCCAGGGAGTGATCTGGCATCTACTGGTCAGCCATCCCCTGATCAAGCAAAGTGAAACCAAATGGGAGTCGACTAAATAAATGAAAAACAAAGCGGTTCTTTTGGATCGAGACGGAGTCATCAATCAATCCATTGTCAAAAACGGAAAACCTTATCCTCCTGCCACCATGGAGGAATTTCAATTCACAACAGGAGTGCAAGAAACTCTGGCAATTTTGAAGAAAGCCAACTATATTCTGATTGTCTTCACCAACCAACCTGATGTGGCCAGAAAAACACAAACTCAACAGCAAGTAGAAACATTTCACCAACATATCCAAAGCGTATTGCCAATCGACAAAATATACACTTGTTTTCACGACAATACCGACCAGTGTGAGTGTCGAAAACCCAAGCCCGGTATGTTGTATCAGGCCCAACAGGAGTGGGACATTGATTTTAGCCAGAGCTATGTGGTGGGAGACCGCTGGCGTGATATTGATGCGGGCAATGCTGTGGGATGCCGCACCATCTGGATCGATTATGGGTATGATGAAGCACTTCACAGTCCACCTGATTTTACAGTTAAGGCTGTTTCAGAAATATCAAAAATTATTTGTACAGAGATCTAATTTATGAAAGCATTTGTTACCGGAGGAGCCGGTTTTATTGGGAGCAACCTGGTCGATCATTTACTATCCCTAGGACATGAAGTGGTTGCTTATGATAACCTATCGACAGGAATGTCTAATTTTCTTACCGATGCCACCAATCATTCTCACTTTACCTTCATTGAAAACGATGTACTTAACACCAATGCATTGACTCAGGCTATGGCCGGAAGCGATTTTGTATTCCACTTGGCAGCCAATGCCGATGTCCGCTTTGGAACCGATCATCCGGAAAAAGACTTACAGCAAAATACCATTGCTACCTTCAATGTTCTCGAAGCCATGAGGCATAATGGCATTAAAAAGATTGCCTTTTCTTCAACAGGTTCTATCTATGGCGAAACATCCGTCATTCCGACCCCCGAAGACAGCCCTTTCCCGATTCAGACATCTTTATATGGGGCCTCCAAATTGGCATGTGAAGGAATGATATCGGCTTATTGTGAAGGCTACGGCATGCAAGGGTGGATTTTTCGTTTTGTCTCCATCCTGGGAGAACGATATACACATGGGCATGTGTTTGATTTTTACAAAAAATTATTGGACAATCCGGAGGAACTCTTTGTTTTGGGCAATGGGAAACAAAAGAAGTCCTATTTATATATTCAGGATTGCCTGGATGCCATTTTGTTTGCCATTGACCACGCAAAAGCCCCTGTCAATATTTTAAACTTGGGCACCGACGAATATATCGAGGTTGACGATTCCATTGGTTTCATTACCAAACATTTGAACATACAACCTGAATTGAAATATGCGGGTGGCGAGCGAGGATGGATTGGTGACAATCCTTTTATATTTTTAGACTGCTCAAAAATTCGCCAACTGGGCTCAACCCCGAAATTTAGTATTGAGCAGGGAGTGATCAGAACTCTGGAATGGTTACAAAACAATCAATGGGTATTAGAAAGGAGAGCATGATGAAAATTGTCATTTCTGGAGCAAGCCTGGGAATTGGCGCTTATCTGACAAAAGAACTTATTGCACAAGGGCACCGAGTCTGGGGCGTGGCACGGTCTATTGAATCACTAGACCTGTTAAAACAAGAGTTGGGAACTCACTTTTCTTATACAGTATTGGATGTTGCATCCTACCATCAGCTTGCTATCATGCGCGGGGCTATCGAAGAAAAATGGAAAACAGTGGATGCCATCATTTGTTGTGCTGGCATACAAGGAGCAATAGGTAAGGCGATGAGTGCAGACCCTTTTCTGTGGAGCAATGCATTACGGGTCAATTTAGAAGGAACCTATTATACAATACGTGCTTTGTACGATTTATTGACTCCTGCGGACTTCAGAAAGAAAATCATTTGCTTTTCAGGAGGAGGGGCCACTTCATCCCGTCCCAACTTTTCCAGCTATGCTGTTTCCAAAACTGGAGTTGTCCGACTGGTGGAAATCCTGGCAGCAGAATGGCAAAATGAAAATATCGATATCAATGCGATTGCACCAGGAGCGATCAATACCCGGATGACTCAAGAAGTCATTGACTTGGGATCAGAAATTGTAGGAGAAGAATATCACAAGGCTGTCCAACAAAAAGAATCGGGAGGCGGCTCCTTAAAAAAGGTCCTGCAACTTGTCCAGTACTTGCTCTCTTCCAAATCAGACAGGATTTCTGG
>JANQHV010000345.1 GCA_028282505.1 SAR324 cluster bacterium
TTCCAGTAAATCTTGAGAAAGTTTTCCTCCACTGCCATGACCTAAAACTACTTCTGATGAACGTTGACTGGAGGAAGGAAGGCGATGGGGTGTGCTTGCATCATGAGCCCATCTTCAACCACACCCCATCGCCTTCCTTCCTCCAGTCAACGTTCATCAGAAGTAGTTTTAGGTCATGGCAGTGGAGGAAAACTTTCTCAAGATTTACTGGAAACCGTTTTTTTTCCAAACTTTCATAATCCTATTCTTGACGAAGTCCATGATGGTGCGATTCTTCCACTAGGCCATCAAAGACTGGCATTCTCCACGGATTCTTTTGTAGTCAGTCCTCTGTTTTTTCCTGGAGGCAATATAGGAGATCTGGCCATCAATGGAACCATCAATGATTTATCCATGTGTGGCGCTATTCCACAATATCTGGCAACCAGTTTTATTCTGGAAGAAGGTTTTCCCATCCGTGATTTAAAAAAAATTGTTCAATCGATGAGCGCGGCGGCTCAAGCCGCCAGTGTTTTGCTGGTCACTGGTGACACAAAAGTTGTCGAAAAAGGAAAAGGAGATGGAGTTTTTATCAATACCACAGGAATTGGAGTTATTGAAAGCAACATCACCATTTCTCCCAAACAGGTTATCCCTGATGATGTCATCTTGATCAATGGAAATATTGGTGATCATGGCGTTGCCATTATGTCAGAACGGGAGGGCCTTGAATTTGAAACCACTATTGAAAGTGACACCGCTCCTCTACATGATCTGGTACAAAGTATTTTAAAGGTCTCTTCCCATGTCCATGTGCTGAGAGATCCAACAAGGGGAGGACTGGCTAGTACATTGAACGAAATTGCTGTTGCTGCTCAATGTGGCATTGTGTTGGAAGAAAAAAAACTCCCTATCCAACCGGCTGTGATTGCTGCCTGTGAAATCCTTGGCCTGGACCCATTGCATATTGCCAATGAAGGAAAATGTCTGGTTTTTGTTCCCGAAACGGAGGGAGAGGCTGTCTTGCAGAGGATGCGACAACACCCTCTGGGAAAAAACAGCGCTATCATTGGTAGAGTGATCTATGAACATTCCGGAAAGGTTTTGTTAAGAACTACTATTGAAAGTCTCCGCAGGGTGGATATGCCAGAAGGAGAGCAATTGCCCCGGATTTGTTAAATGCAAGATTTGGATGCAAAGAAAAAACTATTCCTGAGCAGCGGTTTTAATGGATTGACTCAAAAACTGTGGACCTACTTCTCATCTAAGCTCCAACAAGACCGAGTGATGATTGGTATCGATCCTGCTCAGATTCATGCATTCGCCCCAGATATCATCATCTGTCCTTATTTGAAGCAATACATCCCCAAAGAAATTTGGGCAGCCTATCCTTGTTTTGTTATTCATCCTGGTCCTCCTGGAGATGGAGGGCCCAGTTCCCTGAACTGGGCTATTTTGGAAGGAGAATCTTCCTGGGGAGTCAGCATCATTCAAGCCAGTGAGGGTTGGGATACTGGCCCGGTATGGGCTGCCAAAACTTTTATTATTCCACAGGCTTCTGTTGCTCATATTTATCGTAACCAGGTATCTGACAATGTGATGGATATCCTGCCTCAGGCACTGGAACGATATTTTTCAAAAGAACCTCCACTTTCGAAGCCTCCCATCGTTTACCGCCGTCAAATCAAATCTGAGCACCTGACCTTCGACTGGGAAGAAAAGACAGAAACTATATTAAGAAAGATAAACGCAGGAGACAGCCAACCTGGAACTATTGGCACTATCGACAGGCAATCATTTCAATTGTATGGCGCTACAAAAGGAGAATTGCCCGGACAACCTGGAAAAATACTGGAAAAGAAATTCGGGCAAGTTTGTATCGGTACCGGAGATGGTAGTATCTGGATTAAACGCCTGGCGCAAAACAATGGAATTAAAATTCGGGCTGCTGATTTATTGGACACATAGCATCATGGAAATCTCGTACACAACAAAAAATCAGGTAGGACATCTAGAGTTCTTTGGATACAATGGAGCAATGGATGTGGAGCACTGCGTTCATTTTCTACAAACCTATGCAGAAGCCGTAAACGATCCAGACACACGAGTGATTGTTCTCTGGGGAGGAATTGATTTTTTTTCCAATGGTATCGATTTAAATCCAATTCACTTGCGCTACAATCCAGTCATTCTGGCTTATAAGAATTTAAAGGCTTTAAACAAAGTGGTGAAGAAGATTCTGGAAACTAAAAACAAACTGGTCATTGCCGCTTTACGAGGTTCCGCAGCGGCTGGAGGAGTGATGTTGGCATTAGCTGCTGACTTGCGATATGGGAGAAAAGGTATTGTGCTGAATCCTTCTTATGTCAATATGGGATTATCGGGTTCTGAATACTGGTCGATCCTGCTTCCATCCATGATTGGCTATGGGCTGACTCAAAAATTGATTTATGAAGCCATTCCCATTTCTTGTCAACAGGCTGTAGATCTAGGTCTTATCCATGATCAGCTTTCTATGGAACAAAATCGATTTAGCCAGGAAATCACAGAAAAAGCAGAATACTTTGCCCAGTTCAATATAGAAGCACGACTTGCTGCTAAGGAGGTCTTGAATCACCGTCTCTTGCAAGGTTTTGAAGAACAGGTCAAGTTGGAGTTACAGAAGATGAAGGATTGTTGCAATCATGTTGAATTCCAGCAAGCCCGTACTCAATTTGTAGAAAAAGGTACGGAGCCTCCTCAATTGTTTCCAGGGACTGCGTTGGAAAAACATGATTGAAACTCTCAATTTAATCTAATAGTTTCACAATCGATCTTCATTTGGTGGGTTCACTGTTTATTCCTTACAACTTAACCTACCCTGCCGGACTGTATTTGAGAATCTTCAAAAATAGAAGTAGAATTTCAATATACAACCTGGACATCGCATCTAAAAATGGTATTTATAGATAAAGGTATCTCGTTTCAGCAGCAATCAATAACAACCTCTGGGGAGCTTGCAAATGAGAGAGAATGCGCATCTGGAAAAATACAAAAGTGCTGAGTATGTGGCACACCTTTCTAAAGAAATTCAAACAATCAGCGCTCCTTTAGGAGATGTCAAATTAATGCATGTTTGTGGAACACATGAGCATGAAATTGCCCGGCATGGGATACGCCAGTTTTTGCCACAGAATGTTCAAATCATTCCGGGTCCCGGCTGTCCTGTCTGTATTTGCCCGGTAGAATCGATAGATCAAGCCATAACCCTGGCATATCAACCCAAGATAACAGTGCTGACCTTTGGAGATATGATTCGGGTTCCAGCAAGCCACGAATCGTTAGAAGACGCACGCCGTAACGGGGGAAATGTCAAAATAGTTTACAGTGCCTTAGATGCGGTAAAACTGGCCAGAGAAAATCCAGAAAATACCTTTGTTTTTTTCTCCATCGGTTTTGAAACCACCGTTGTTGGGGTAGCGGGTATGATTAAGACTGGAATCCCCAAGAACTTGTATATTTTGATTGCAAACCGCTACATGCCTCCTGTTTTAAAATTGTTGATGGATGTGCATGATGAAAGCATTCAAGGATTTTTATTAGCAGGGCATGCTACCACTATTACTGGCATTCATGCCTATGATTTTATGGAAGAGGAATTCGAATTGCCATGCGTGGCAACAGGTTTTGAACCTGTGGATATCTTGCTTGGTATATTAGAATGCCTCAAGTTGATCAAAAATAAAGAGTGCCGGATTGTCAACGCCTATTCCCGTGCTGTCAATGAGCATGGTAATCCCGTCGCTTTACAATTAATTGAAGATGTCTTTGAGCGTAAGCCTGGGATATGGAGAGGCATTGACATCGTAGAGGATTCTGCCTTTCGGATAAAAGAAGAGTATTCCTTTCTGGATGCAGAAAAGCAATTGAATTGCATCCCGCCTTATCCACCACGCCCACACCCCCCTGGTTGTGATTGCCACCGTATCATGCTGGGCGAACTCCTGCCAACGGACTGCAAAATGTTTGCAAAAACCTGTAAACCTTCTAATCCGTATGGACCGTGTATGGTCTCTCCAGAAGGGACTTGCCACACCTGGTTTAAACATGGTTCTGGAGAAATATGTCTTGTAGACACCCCTATTGCCCAGGCAATCTAACAGACACGGGATCAGCACACATCTGCTTCCAATAAAATGGTCTGAATCATGTATATCAATTTTAAATAAATTTGACAACACTGCTTTCGCTACCCGCCCTTGGAAAAATTGATTCCTTTTAAGCTATTGATAATTAAAGAAATTTATATCAATCCCTCAAAATAAAAAAATGTTTATTTTATGAAAAAAAGTTTAAAAAAATGTTTGACATTTATTTAAAATGTATTTAAATTATATTTAACGTTTTTCATTAATAGTAAATTATTAAACATTAACAAAAAAGAGGGAATTATGACCGGTGAAAATATTTTAGAATATGCAGTTGATTTCAATAAAAAAGCCTTTGAGCAGGGTTTCAAAAACTTAAACACAGCTTCAGAGCAAACAGAAAAGATGGTGGAAGCATTTTTTCAATTGGCCCCACAAATTCCAGAAGATAGCAAAGCTGCTTTCCGTAATTTCTGTGCAAATAGTAATGAAGGAATTGCAAATCTGAAAAAATCGGTTGATGCTGCATTAGAAATTGATATGACCCAAAAAGACGCTGCTGCTCAAATCTTAAATGTGTTGGAAAGTAGTGTTCAAGATACATCAGCACTTGCATCAAAAGTACAAGAACAAAATCAAGACTATGTTTCTAAATTGACAAAAGATTTGCCCAAAGAAGGCCAGCAAGTCATTGGATACATGAACGATGCTGTCAATAAAAGTTTGGATGGATTCAAAGAAGTTATTAATAAAAACTTCGCTTTCGCACATAAAGTAATTGAAGAAAGTGCTAAATAAAGGGATTTCCATCTCCCCAGAGTATGTCTTTCCAAAACATTAAATGCTTTTTAAATAAATTTTTTAAAACGAGGTTGAGGAAAATCTTCAGCCTCGTTTTGTTAAATTCTGGCCCCAGTTCTATTTAATTAACAATATCGACGATTGAAAATGTCGGAAGAATCTGATAGATAAAAGTGTTTAGCCAAATTTTGCAATATACAACCATTCATCAAAAGAGAATTTATGAAAACAATCTTTGATCAAAACCTTTCCTGGTTAGAATCTTGGCAAGAAGCTCAGGAAAAGTTAATCAAGCAATACATGGAATGGGGAAAAACCATTCAAGACAAAAGTGGAAACGCAGAAGCAGTTAATCCTTTTATCGGTGAATGGATTAACTCACAAAATGATCTGACAAAGCAGTTCATTGAGGCTGGTAAATCCATTCAACAACAATTTCTCAAGTCCCCAGGTGATGCTCATGAGACGGTTCAGCAATTTATGGGACTTCCTGTTTACGAACAATTATTCAAATTTTGGATGGACTCTTTAAGCAAAGCATCGGGTTTGGGAGATATGTTTGGCTTTCAAGCAGGATTGGGAGATCAGAAAAAATTTTTAGAAGACCTCTTCTTAAAAAATAATCTCTTCAACTGGGGAGGTGGAAACTTAGCGGCTGATTTTCAAAAAATGTTTTCTGCATTTCCAGGACTCAACCAAAACTTGAGTGGTCCCCTGGGTGGGATGATTCAACAATTTACAGATTCACTGAATAACTTAGGCCCAATGAGTGCCAACTGGGATACTTCCAATTTGAAAGAAATGTTCGGTGAATACAAGGAACAGTTTGTCAAATATTTATCTGCACAAAAGTTAGGAGTCGATCGAGAAAGAAACGAGCAAATTGCCCAATGTATCATTGCCTTTATGGAATACGCAGAGCTTGCCAATGAATATATGCAAAAGGTGGGTACAATCAGTGTACAGGCAAATTTGCAACTTTCCAAAAAGTTGTCTGAGCTTGCCGCAGAAGGAAAGAGTGTGACTTCCTTTAAAGAACTTTCCAATTTGTGGGCAAATGAAGGAGACAAGTATTTTGCAAAAGAGATGGGAAGTCCTGAATTTTGTAAATTGCAGGCAAATTATCTCGATGCGCAGTGCAAGTACAACAACTTTGTTAATGCGATGATAGAAGCTGAATTACGAGACAGTCCTGTCGCAACAAAAGGCGAAGTGGATCTTGCTTACAAGAAGATTTATGAGTTGAGTAAAGAAGTTCGTGCTTTAAAAAGCAAAGTGCAAGAATTAACAGCAGCTCCCGCAAGCAAATCAGCTCCTGCGGCAAGCGCGAAAACTAGCAGTTCTCGAACCAGAAAAACTTCAACCAGAAGTACATCCAAAACACAAAAATAGGGATAAATCATGACAACAGCAGTAAATATGGAAGATATTACAAAAGAGTTTTCTGAGTTTATTGAAAATTTTAAGGCAGGTGTCGAAAATCTGGCCACTATGGAGCCGGTTGAGTTAGCAACTTCTGAAAAAGAAACAGTATATCGTGACGGCAGGGTACAATTGTACCATTACAAGCCTCTGCAAAAAGAGATTTGTCCAGTACCCATTCTCCTCAGTTATGCTTTAGTCAATCGCCCAACCATGCTGGACTTGCAGCCAAACCGTTCTCTTGTTCGCAACCTGCTCAATGAGGGGATGGATGTTTATATGATCGATTGGGGTTATCCTGATCGTTCAGACCGCTATTTAACCTTGGAAGATCATGTTGAAGGTTTTATTGGTGGTTGTGTGGATCATATTCGAGCCGCACACAATCTGGATAAAATCAACCTCCTGGGAGTATGTCAGGGCGGTACGATGGCAACGATGTATGCATCGCTCCATCCCGACAAAGTTAAAAATTTTGTGACGACGGTGACTCCTATTGATTTTGCCACTGATGACGGATTGCTCTTCTCCTGGAGTAAATCAATGCATGTTGATTCTATGGTAGATCGCTACGGTTTGATTCCCGGTGATACGATGAACCGATCTTATCAAATGCTAGGGCCACTAAACTTAAGCACTCAGAAGTATATCAACATGGTTGACTTGATGGCCGACAAAAAGAAACTGGCGGATTTCCTGCGCATGGAAACCTGGTTGATGGACAGTCCGGATCAGATAGGAGAAACTTTCCGTCAATTTGTCAACGACTTGTTTAAAGGAAACAAACTCACCCAGGGTGGATTGATCCTTGGCGACAAGGAAGTCGACCTGAAAAATATGACCATGCCGGTTTTAAATATTTATGCTGAGTTTGACACTCTCGTCCCACCAGCATCCACTAAGCCATTAAATGATCATGTTGGCACAAAGGATCAAACATTGATTGGGTACCCGGTTGGCCATATCGGCATGTATGTTTCTGGCAAAATACAGAAAACATTAGCACCCACAATCGCTAACTGGATTAAAGAAAGAGTGTAGTAATCCAAAGCCTTTCAACGAATCCTCCATTGTCATTCCTGTGGGAGTCGTTGTCACATTCTGTGACAACACTTTATAATTCTTTTGCGAATTTTCTTTCTTCACAGGAATGACAAAATCCTCTCCCCTTTCGTTCTTTCATCAACAGAGATTATAATTCAAAATTACTTGGTACGTCGTTTGCTTTTCTCTTCATAAGTCCCCCAACAGTTGTTTATGAGGAGAAATCAATGAGTGGTATTTATAGCTTGGTATCTGCAGGAAAAGTCCTGGAAAAAAAAATGGAGATCACCACGAATAACCTGACAAACGTTGATACTATTGGTTACAAAGAAGATCAACCTACATTTCGGGAAGTTCTTTCAACAGCCAATCGTGTGGTTCCAGAATCCGATGAAGAACTTTTTCTCAATCATGAGTACTTAGATCTCTATGTTGGGATGGACAAATCTTCCGTCATCATTGATGAAGTTGGAAAAAATTTCGCAAAAGGCCCCATGCGCTTCACAGACAATGCCCTAGATGTTGCCATTGACAATGAAGGTTTTTTCACCATCGCAACCCCACAAGGAAATCGTTACACCAGAACAGGACAATTCACACTGGATGGTAAAGGAGAAATCGTGACCCACGAAGGTCATCCGGTTTTGGGTCAAAATGGCCCCATTACAGTACAGGGGACCGTCATCGAAATTGATGACGATGGTCAAGTTCATGTGGATGGGCAGTTTGTTGACAAATTGAACTTAGTACAATTTCGTGATCCTGATGGTCTTCAGAAATTAGGAAAATCGTTTTATGCTCCAATTGGAAGCGACAATGTTCCCGTATCTTCTGATGAGATTAAGGTTCGCCAGGGAATGGTAGAAGAGTCCAATGTAAGTACTGTTAAGGAAATGGTGGGCATGATTGGTGCGAATCGTGCCTATGAAACGGTAAGAAAAGCAATGACTACCATAGATCGTCTCGATGAAAAAGCCATTTCCATTTCTCGGATGGGATAAAATTTAACCATACATCTTCAACAGGAGCTCACTAATTATGATGCGTTCATTGTTTACTGCCGCAACAGGTATGAAAGCACAACAGCGGCAAATTGATACCATTTCGAATAACCTGGCAAACGTCAATACCAACGGATTTAAAAAAAGTAGAAATCATTTTCAAGACCTCTTGTATCACAACGAAAGGCTGGCCGGAGTAGCCTCTTCTTCATCCACACAAGTTCCTGCGGGGATCCATGTAGGGCATGGAACCAAGCACGTGATCACAGAAAAGATTCATACTCAGGGAAACATGCAATCAACCGGCAATCAATTGGACATCAGTATTGATGGTCCTGGGTTTTTCCAAATTCTACAACCCAATGGTGCCATTGCTTTTTCCAGGGCTGGACACTTCAATATTGATGGACAGGGGCGCTTGGTGACAGACGAAGGCATGTTTCTCGATCCAGAAATCAATATTCCTCAGGAAACCAGGAAGATCGAGATTGGATTTGATGGAACCGTCTCTGTGTTTTTAAGGGATGAAACGGAACCAGAAGCTGTGGGAACCGTACAGTTGGCTAGGTTTGCCAATCCGGCAGGATTGACGCCTATAGGAAAAAATTTATACACTTCCTCTCCAGCATCGGGTAATCCTATTGTTGAAACACCAGGTTTAAACGGGATGGGAACACTCAACCAGGGTTTTTTAGAAGCTTCTAACGTTTCGGTTGTAGAAGAAATGGTAAACATGATTACCGCCCAACGGGCTTATGAAGTCAACTCGAAAGCCATCCAAACATCCGATCAAATGTTGCAATCGGCTAATAACCTCACACAATAATGAGCAGAGGTCAAATTATGCAATTTATTGGAAAGACCATTTTAGGGATTTGCTGGTGGGGAGTTTTTTATTTTTCCATTGTTATGGCAGCACCATCACAAATTGCTAATGATCCTGAACCAGTTCAAATTTTTCTTTCAGAAGAGAGTATTGTGGACAAATCACATTATAAACTCGCTGAGATTGCTCAATTAGAAGGGGCCGATCCGTTACTTCTGGAAAAATTGGCCAATGTAACTATTGGGCGTACCCCTCTGCCTGGAGGAAGGTTGATCGCTACTCAATCACTCATTCGCTCTAAGCTGCGTCGTTATATCAAATCGCAATATCTTCATTTTACAGGAGCTGAAAAAACCGTCATCCGAAGATCTGCTTTTCGAATCAGTGGAGAAGAGATTGATCAGGCGGTTTTAAACCATATATACAAAGAAGTTCAAGGATTGGATATCAAACCCAAGCTTTTGTCAAAAAGCCGTGACATTTTCTTACCCAAAGGAGCACTCGATTTTAAAATCAAAAGCCGGGGAAAATACAAGAAAGAAGGCGGTTACCGAACCTATGAAGTCGCCTTTTCAATTGATGATAAACTGATTAAAAAAGTTCCTATTCGGGCATATATTAAAATATACAAAGACGTTTATGTTGCCAAAGATACCATCAAACGTAATCATTTGATCCAAGAAAACGATCTGCAAAAAATCCGCAAAAACGTGGATCGTCTCCCAAGTAACTATGTCACCGATAAATCGATACTTGTTGGAAAAATAGCAAAACGGACTATCACCTCTAGTGAAGTTTTGCAGAATAGTACAGTTACCACCCCACCAATCATCAAGCGTGGAGATCACATTTTGATTGTATATGAAACTCCCAGCCTGCGTTTAACAGCCCAAGGAATTGCAATGCAGAAAGGGCGTTTGGGAGATCGAATTCCTGTACGTAATACAGTTAGCAAAACATTGGTCCAAGCGACGGTCAAAAATAAAAATTTTGTTCAGGTCAATTAAGACAAATGTACTGACAACAGATTAAAATTTCATTTCTTGGTTATAATAAAATCCCTCTGGCTCCCTTTGTTAAAGGGAAAGATCAATTGAAAAAATGAAATTTTAATCCGATTCAAATATACCTAAAAACCATCATTAAGAGATTCTATTGTGAAAAAAAACTATCGTCTCCTGTGTCTTCTTTTTTCCTTTATATTAATTATCAGTTTAGTCTTACCAGGATGTAGTTATTTTAAGCGTGATACTCCTCCAGCTCAGAAACCGGTTGTTAGTCAATCCCCTGTAAAACGGGCCAAATACCAGCGACGTCCTCGTATTTCCACAAAGCGAAATCTTTATGAAGGCTCTCTTTGGAGAGATGAATCATCTTTTGGTAATTTATTGAGAGATCACCGTGCTCGGTTCCGTCATGACTTATTAACTGTCAGCGAAGTCGCTGCCATTGTCACGGTTCCTCCTCCCAAAGAAACAGCCGAGCAAGCACCTCAATCTGATTTAGAAAAGGCCAATGTCGCTTTAGAGGCTTTAACCTTACGTGATACCTTGGAAGAGGAGCAAAATGAAATTTTGCGTTCCCTCGATACGATCTCAGCCGAAGTAATCCGTGTTTTACCCAATGGTAATATGGTTGTGCGAGGACGCAAAGTTGACCATCGCCAAAGAAATCAAGTCCGTTATGTGACTACCGTACAGGGAATTTTGAGGCCTGCAGATGTAACAGATTCCAATGTGGTATCTGCAACCAAGCTGGTTTATCCAGAAGTGAAGATCAAACGTCAAATCTTGGGTAGTCTCTTGCGAAGCAAGTTGAGCCGATTAGCCCCATTGCTTGGGAAACAATCAGCAAACTTATTGGAAAGACTCAGTGATTTTACAAAATCACCCAAAAAATAAAGCACTCCCTATCAAACCACCTCTCCGTTTTCAAAACGTGCAATTTATGCCTGAAATATCTATCTTCATACAGATGGATTTTCAGGCACATCCAGTCACAACTTGAATTTTTCATGCAGTTCATATTAACAATACTCCAGACAATTTTTGGAGACTGCGCAGTCCGCTTGATTTTCAAGATTTAAAAGATTGTTATATCGATTCCTGAATCTTTTTTGATTCTGATTTGATCAGCTTCCTATGAAATTGAGGCATAATAAACATGCGAAAATTAGCCAATAAAACCACACATTTAGGCATGTAAGTTGTATGTGATAATATAAGATCATCATTTGGGAGAATACATGCCAAAATCAGAAAACACCATTACCATCGCCGAAATAGAACAAGTAGAGGGGGCTCTTTCTGTGGCCGATTCTGTTTCTAAAATTCTTACCCCCGACGAAATTACGGCTTATAGTGATCTCACTGAAGAATTTCTATCCGATACAGAAGATTTGTCTTTTGATACTCGGTTGATGGCGCTGGCATTCTTAAAAACATTATCACATCTTTCAGGAAATAAAGATCTGTTATACACTCAGGTAAAAAAGTACCCTTTTGAGAAAAATACTGAATTGTATTATGCGGTGCCTTTTTTATCAGAAATCCAATGTAAAGGAAATTCGCTGAAGTGGCACCAAAATGAAGTAAAACGAATTTTCCAACTCAAACATGCCAAGGGAGATTATGAACCATTACGTCTCATGATCTTACTTTATGAGTCAATCCTCTTTCAGTCAGTCACCGATAAGAAAAAGAAAAAGGCATTCTTAACAATAGCAGACACAGTATTCAAAAAAATTCGTGCACATATTCAAGACTTGCAAACTGCGTATCAGAAAAAAGATGCAAAACACCCTTGGTTAAGCCTAGACAAATCCTCTCTTGCTGCTTTTAGAGATTTAGTTGGTTTTTGGAAAACTACTGTTGATGCTGTCACAGTCAGGCACGGACCACATTTACCTCCTCAATTCCGAAGACCACCTGATAAATTACCATTTGAATGGTCAGAATTGTTAAGAATTAAAAAAATTGCAAAGATCAGCATGATCAATGCCATTTATCCCATACATGGGCTGTCATCACAGTGCAGGGAAATCCGTACTTACAGTTCTTTCCTACTGCATCAGGTTTGTCAAGAACGACCGAATTTTTTAGAAAGTTTTAAAAATACCCAGGTCCAGCGCCACTTTCTGAACCGACTCCAAGTTGCATATCGGATTCAACAGGCCTATCCCAAGCTGCCTGAAGGAATGCCGGACAAATTTCAAACAGAACTTTTTTTAGTGCTGATCGAGCAAGCTATCAATACCTTAGCTCAAAAACATTCACTGGGTAGCAAAGGTGGGGAGGATTTACAATCAAGTTTTTCAGATTTTAATGAGCAAGTTCAAACAAAAGATGACATCATCATTGAAATCCCAGAGGAAGAGATAGAATCAGAAACATCACTTGTTGCAGAATTTCAAGGAGCTGTTGCGGATACCGAACAAGAAACTGTTCAAATAGCTACAATTGAAACCGATTTTCCCGCAGTATCAGATGATCAGGAACTAGGAATGGGACTGGCAACCATGCCATATATTTTCCCCTTCACTTATGAAGAAAAACAGGAAGAAATTCCACTGGAACATATTCCCAATATCAGATGGGATGAATTGAAATGGAGTGGCATGACAGCTCAGGGAATTGGTCTGCAAGTTGCTGAAACCAAAATCTTTGTCAATAAACTGGAAATTGTCCAATCTTATCGTTATGATATCTATTCCATACGCGAATTAAAAAAAATAAAAGCATATCGACAATATAATTGTTTTATTGGCAAGCATGAAACAAAAGAGGGATTACAGTATTATATTGTCCGGAAAGGTGGAAAAAAAACCAGCGCTGGTAAATCGGTCATTTATATTGCCGTTGAACTCAGTGAACAATATATCAAAAATATAGATCAAGCCTTCTTTTTTATTTTTCCTGAACCTTATATGCAACATATTTTGGCGATTCCTCGTTAACCTGATTTTTATGGAATTTGTCTTTTATCCGGGCTCTCTCTGACTATCATAAAATCTTCCCAAACATAATCCCAAATAAAAATTCAATTATTCATTTTTCATTGAGATTCAGCATTGACTTTCCTGAAGGTTGTGATCTATTAATTGTCTGAATAAAATTATTCTTATACCAGGTTGCGTTTAAAAAATGACACGACCTTTAAGTCCTCTCCCCTTTTTAGGGACCGGTTTGAGGTGAGGGTATAAAAATGATTATCACTTTTTAAGCGGAACTCCGGATTAGTTGACACAGTTTTTAGTGTTATTCCGACCATTCATACTAAAATAAACCGTAATCGAGCTGACGACGGCAGTATTGTACATATAAACCTGGCACTAGCCAATTGTTTAGTATTAGCGATCAGAAACAGAATGCTTTCTAAATTTAAAAACATTCTAGGACAACAAAAACAAGATGCCGATTCGGCTGGTAGTGATTCTTCCAGCAGTAAAAAACTGTCCAAGCTAAAAGGTTTTTTAGGACAGCAAAAGCAGAGTGTAGAAACAGATCCTGCTCCTCAAAAACCAACTGGACTAACACGTCATCCTCAATATGCGGAGCAAAAAGAGAAGTGCATTAAACTCTATAGAACCATTCAGATCAATCTTTGGAATGAAGACGTGGAGCGGTCTCTGGAAAACATTCTGGATTCATTACAAAAATATACCATTAGTGACTACCTGGCTTCCACTTACAGCAAAGAAAAACTGGAAGAATACAAGCGATATGCCGTCAAAGAATTTGAGGCGATGGGAACGGCCAATCGGGAACGTGTGCAAAGTTTGATCGATCTTTCTGATGAAGACATGCATAAAAGCATCTATGAATGTTTATTCCTGTGCGATGTCAACCCTGCAGAGTACCCTCCTTTTGAACTATCAGCGTCTCAGGGATTCGACACAAAAGGAAATCCCATTTTAGAAAAGCATGTTTATTCAGTCTTTATTGAAAATGCACTGCAAGGTGTTGCAGGAATCAATCGTTTCTTACCTTCAGAGATGTATGAGGGGAATTCTGAAAAAAATATCCAAGGAATGAAGAATTTTCTGCAAAACGAATATCCTGATCTGGCAGCACAATCGGGTACCAACTCCCAACCAATCATTAAAGCAATGACTACGATTGGCAGCCTGGGAGGGATTGGCCATAAACCCGACTCTGATATGGATCTGCAGGTTATTTTCAACACCAACCCTGAATTTAATTACCGTTGGAATGATGCAGATTTTTTTATTGCTCTGCTTACAACAGTTCTTAATAACTTACAACGAAACTTCTTAGAAAAAATACTATCGGAGGATCAACGAAAAGAATTAAAAACAAAAGTTATTGAAAAATTGAAGGAACAATACTGGGATCACTTGAATGAAGAAGAGCGAAGAATCATCACCGAAATCTTTCCCAGTAGTTATCAACAAGCATTAGAGAAAGAAGTATGGGAAGTTTTCAATACCCTGAGCCCCCCTGAGCAAGGCAATTTACTGTGGAAACAAGTAACACAGGATTTTTCCAAATTTCCTTACATGGAAACATACATCCCTGAGTTAAGAAAATGCCTTCCTCTCCTCAAATCCATTGATAGCCATAAATTTCTTTCTGGTTGTTTTCCTTATTCAGCAGAGACACTAACCCGTGATAAAATGGCACATTGGCTAACCAAGTTTTTCCGTGGACAACTGGGTGTTCAAGGAACACAACGGGTTCTTCAGCAGCGAGCAAAAAAGAAAGGAATCGGTTTAGAGAATGTGTCCAACGATGTCCAAACAACACTATTGTTGGAACACCTTTCTCAACTAAAACAACGTTTCAATATTATCAAATCCTTCTTAAACCATATCGCCGAAAACATTTCTCTGAAATACAAAGACAGCGTTACCAAGATTTTAACCCAGGTTCAAAAACAATTTGATCCTCAAAATCAACATCTCAAAGAGAAATTAGGGGAAGAACTAGAGCATACGGTTCTGAAAAGTTTTCGTTCTCAAATGGTTTTGTTGATTGATACTTATTCAGACTTAGCGGCGAGACAAATAGAAGCAAAAAGTGAATGTGACCTGCATCGGAAAATTCAAGCAATCGAAGCCTACCTCACACGTAAATATCCAAACACAGAAGTTCATCTCTTCACCAACATTTTGCGCAATCAGAGAAGAGGTCAACACACGCCTTTTTTGGTCTCACCAGAAGGCAGTATGGCTTATGATCAGATGCTTAATGACTTTTTACTGAATCCTGCTGTCATTCTAGCTGGCAGTTCTCCCATGCCCTTTGATTTACCCCATGATCTGAAAGTGATGCTGTCTACAGGAATTTTGCCTTCCAATGAATGGATGCTCACTCAAGCGAAAGAAGGAGGTTCTGACACGTTCAATTTCCAACAACTGTGTAATTGGGGTTCTACAAAAATTCCCTGGGAAAAATTATGGGCCCACGCCATTCCTATTTATCTACGAGAAAGTGAGAAAGTCAGTCATCGGAATCTGCCAAAAGCGTTACTGAATTGTTGGTGGCTAGAGATCTTGTGCTGCATGGACAAAGATACAGACCCAACCAGTTTGACCCGGTTATTGTGGAATCCGGACCAACGGCATTTCATCAAAGAAAAGCTCGAAGGGAAATTTATTAAAAAAATTGAAAAAATGGAGGCAGATTATCCTTTGTTGATTCGTGATCCCTGGTGGCTTAAATTCACAGAGATGTTATCACGCTTCACCGATCCTTTGATCCAGAAACAAATCATCTTTTGTTTTTCCCAGCATATCCGTTTAAGTGATGTCATTGATTTTAATAACGACTGCAAACCCATCTGGTTAGATAAAGATGTCAGCTGGCGTACACATTCTTTGGTTTCCTTTTATGAACAATTTTTTCCAGATGAACAGGATAAAACCAATTTAATGAAATTTGCTCAAGGGCGTGATGACATTGGCAATCAGATGGAAAATGAGCTGAAGCAGTCATTTTTGGACTCAATGAATCGTACAGAGAAAAAATTAGTTGTAATCGGCAACACCAATGCTCTGAAACGAATCACCCGATATTTGAGCAAAGTCGCCAGAGAACCATTTGATATTGCAAAAGTTAAAAAGGCGACTCAAGAATATTTAGAAGATATGAATCGTCGCCTTATTATTGCCGATGAACGTATTTTAAAAAAGGCAGAAGCCGGAGAGCCTCTGAATTCTATCGAAGAACAACAACTGGATCTCCTTCAAAAAGATCGCTATCAAATGCGCGAAATCCTCAAAGATTTAGTGGAATATTATGCAGGCTTTAAGATTAAAGCCTCTCTTCAGTTTTTAGAAAAAACCGTTCTAGATTCTCGGATTAAATTAGCAGGCGATCCTTTAGAAAACGTCATTTTTAAATACCACTTTGAAAGAAATTTTAGACGTAAACTTTACCAGGTTCCCCTACCTATCTCTAAAAGTTTGAGCATTCCTCGTAAAAAAATCATGCTCATTTTTCAACAAGAAACCCAAAACTGGACTTTCAAATCTATTTTGAGTAAAGCGGATTCCCAGGGAGGCAAGGGAGAAAGTGAAATGGAAATGTTCGCTGAATCCTTAGTAGAGGGTCTCGCTCGATGTGTTTTCAGCGGATATGTGGGTTTCACTTCTAAAAACCTCACTTCCTTTGAAAAGCCGGCAACTCATCACAAAGGTACCGTTGCCACCACTCCCATCACTCATCAAGATATCCAGGACCTGGCATTTGCGATCAGTGAATTCTTTCGCCCCGTTCGTATCCGCCCACAGGAATTGCTGGAAAATATCCACTATATTAAAGAAGTTTTTATGGTGTGTGGCGTCAACTCTCCCAGTATCGTATCCTTGATTGTTAGAGACAACTTTGGAGATAGTTTTGTTGTCAATTACGATCTCAGTCCCATCAAAGTGAAATTTATTTCTAAAATGATGGTCACCAATGATGAAAACTTTCCTAGATTTTTTCTGCAACTTAATAGCAAAGAAGGCCGTGCTCGGTTTCGAGATGTCATCAAGTCTTTAAAAATACCTCTGGAGGCCAAATACAAACCCAAATTCAAAGCCTGGGTCAATTTTGGAGATTTTGATTTAACCGTTGCACCAAAATTCTACCGCATCTACGTTAATGGTATCGCTAATGCCTTATGGCCTGTTGATTGTCTCGGTAAGACTGACCAGTTAATACCTCATAAGCTTGATAAAACTCTCGATCAGATAGGGAAAATAGCAATCCAACGACATCAAAAAATCGAAGCTGAGAAAAAAACATTGGCTGACAAAGCACGTCAAAAGCAAACTATCCAGGCAAGAGCGTATATGGATCGTAAACGGAGTGAACACGGTCTCTAAGCCAAGCTTTCCTGTGATAACCAAATTAAATCCACTTTAATTTATTCATTAAATAAGCTATATTTACTGTTTTTATTAATTTCTAAATTCAGATAAATTGAGGTTATAGTGTACGAAACATCAAACATTCGCAAAGGTTTAAGGATTGAGATTGATGACACTCCTTACCAGATCATTGAATTTCAGTTCGTCAACCCCGGTAAGGGTTCCGCTTTTACCCGGACAAAAATTAGAAATATGATTACAGCAGCTGTGCTTGATCGTACGTTCAAAACAGGAGAAAAATTAAGGCCTGCTGATACAGAAGATCGGGAAATGCAATATTTGTATACAGATGGCAGTGAATTTTATTTCATGGATAACAAAAATTACGAACAAATTGGTCTGGCTGAAGATATTGTAGGGGATGCCTCTAACTATCTTATTGAAAACATGGAGGTCATCATCAGCTTTTTCAAAGGAAAGGCAATTGGACTGAATTTGCCTAATTTTGTAGTAATGGAAGTCGTTGAAACGTCTCCAGGAGAAAAAGGGAACACTGTGACGGGAGCAACAAAACCAGCCTCTCTTTCTACAGGCTACACGGTGAATGTTCCACTTTTCATTAAAACAGGAGAACTGTTAAAAATCGACACACGTACTGGTGAATATGTAGAGCGAGTCAAGTCTTGACATTCCAAAGTCGTCACACCCTCTATCGCACCCATACCATCAAACAAGTGGGCACTTCAAATCTTCTCCCTCCAGGAAAATATGCCGGAAGAGTATTTGACATAGAAGAATCCGAAAATACACAGGAAGTTCGTGTATTTTTGGAAGACACTTACTATGAATTATACTCTGACAAAGAAACAAAAATCCGTAATGGTGAGCTGCTGGTATTTGAAGTAGATTCTCATGGTAAGCTAACTCCAGTAGAGTCGCTTTACTCTCCTTCCAATCCCTTAAACGTGAATAGTGACGTTTTACGTTGGAGAAAACCAGGACAGCCCATCTCTCGGATGCAATGCTTGAAACAGCGTCATCATATACTACAAAAAATTCGTGCTCATTTTGATCAGCAGGATTTTTTGGAAGTCAATACTCCTGTGCTGGTAAAAGCTCCGAGCCCAGAAAGTCAATTCACTCCTTTTTCGACAAAGTCCGATTTTTTAATCACTTCCCCGGAATTTCAGATGAAACGTCTGTTGGTGGGAGGGTTTGAAAAAATTTATCAACTGACCCCATGCTTTCGGAACCAGGAAATTGGTCAATCCCATAACCCTGAATTTACTATGCTGGAATGGTATCGCGCCTATGACTCTCTCTCATCAATCGTAGCAGACCTGGAAAAGATTGTTACAGAATCAGCCAAAGTTATTCCTCAACTAAAAAAAGGCTACTTACCTGTCCATGCTTCACAAGTCCAGCTTTATACAAACAATAAAGGCTCTGTTTGGAAACGTCGCTCGGTGGCAGAACTCTTTGACCAGTATCTACATCTCGATATTGAACAAGCAACCTCAGCAGACATTCTCAAAGAAATCGCTATTTCCCAAGGATATGCTGCTGATATTGAAAACCTCCCTGATTCTTACGAACAGATTTTCTTTCGTTTGTGGCATCGTTTTGAAACCCAACTGGGCCAGGATTTCCCCTTATTGGTTTATGATTGGCCTGCCCCTCTGGCCAGCCTCGCTCAACTCAGAGACGACAAACCAACTGTAGCAGAGCGAGTGGAACTTTATATTGCAGGAATGGAATTGGCAAACGGTTTTGGAGAGTTAACAGATCCGGTGGAACAACGATTGCGATTTGAACAAAATCTACACGAACGCCAACACAATCAACAATCATCTGTTCCTCTCGATCATGCCTTCCTGGAAAGCTTAGAGCAGGGAATGCCACCAAGTGCAGGAATGGCTCTGGGCGTGGATCGCCTGGTTATGTTACTAACAGGAGCTTCTCATATCAAAGAAGTCCTGTGCTTCT
>JANQHV010000374.1 GCA_028282505.1 SAR324 cluster bacterium
ATTCAAAACAATTTCCGCAAGAAAGACAACGTCTTGCTTCCAGTTGGGCATTGTCTTCGGTGTAGTCACGAAGAACTTCTTCAAAACCAGATTGACGACGCACAAGATCAAGCATCGGTTGTACCGCTCTACTCGCTTCTCCATAATACCAAGGATTGAGAAGGCTATGGTCTGCGAGTTCTGGTTTTTCAGGAGCTTGGTATGTCGTGCCTCGTAAATATGCATCAATATTACGAGCAGCTTTCTTCCCGTTTCCAACACCATTTGTCGCCGAACGATCCCAATTTGCCATATCTCCCCCAGCAAAAACTCCTTTATGGGAGGTCATCATATCTGGTCCGATTTGAACAATTCCATCACTGTTTTTAAGATCAGAAATTTTCTCTACCACGCTAAAGTCAATGGTTTGACCAATCGCTTGCACAATGGAATCAGCCATCATCGTTATTGTTTCACCTGTACCCTCAAACTTTCGTTCCCCGGCAACCCTCATTTTTTCAAGAGTGACTATTTTTCCATCAATCTTTTTGATGGTCAATAAACAATTCAGTTCTACCCCTTCTTCCAAAGCTTCTTTAATCTCAAAATGGTGGGCGGGCATTTGTTCTTGATTTTCCATCACAACCATAGACACTCTTTTAGCACCCAGTCGGGTAGCAGTACGAGCTACATCGCAGGCAGTATTTCCCCCACCATAGACTATAACTTCATCACCTAACTGAGGTCTATCATCGGTTTCCATTTGGGCAAGCACCTCCACTGCATTTAAAATTCTTGCCCCGCCACTACTAGGAAGATCTATCATTCTTCCAATTTGTGCGCCAATGGCTAGATAGACGGCATCATAATTATTTTCCTTCATTGTACCAAGGATATCTTCTACCTTGGTGTTCATTTTAAACTCCACACCCATTTCCCGAATACGGGCAATTTCTCCATCGAGGACACCACGAGGCAGACGATACCGTGGAATTCCATAGCGCATCATTCCACCAGCTTTCTTATTTGCATCATAAATAGTGACTTGATGGCCCAGCCGTGCAAGGTGATAAGCAGCAGAAAGTCCGGAAGGACCTGCCCCCAGAATCATCACATGCTTTCCGGTAGGTTCTGCTTCTATTGTAAAGGACCAGCCCTGTTTCAAAGCAGTATCTCCCAGAAACCTTTCTACTGCATGAATACCAACCGTTTCATCAATATGACCTCGGTTGCATGCATCTTCACAAGGGTGGTAACAGATTCGCCCATGTACTGCTGGAAGGGGATTGTTTTTGGTTATTTCCTCCCAGGCTTTTTTATAGTCTCCTTCCTCTGCGTAGTAGAGCCAGGCTTGAATATTCTCCCCAGCAGGACAAGCATTATTGCAAGGTGGGAGACGATCCAAATAGTTAGGCTTTGTTGTTCGCCAGGAGCCTGTCAAGTTTGCCAGGCTGCTACCGACATCCAGTGTAATGGCAAATGGTTTATTCATCTTCCCCTCCTTTTTTAAGTAAACCGTATTTTTGAATATTTTTGTCCGCCATAACCTGTAATTTGGCAATGGTTTCTGGATTGCCTTTTTTACCAAACAAATGAGCAAAGCGTCTTTGTGGTTTGAGATATTCTTCGACAGGTACTTGGCGGCGTATTGGTATGACACGGATCACTTCTCCATATTCTGCCTCATAAAGAGGAAATAGGCCGCATTCAACCACAAGCCTGGCAAGTCTGATCGTATCATAGGTTTGAGATCCCCACCCCAAGGGGCAGGGAACAAAGATATGAATATATCTTGCTCCTCGAAAACTCATGGCTTTTTTAACCTTAGCTTCCAAATCTTTCAGATTGGCTACTGTCGCAGTGGCTACATAGGGAATGTCATGAGCCATAGCAATTCGGGGAACATCTTTTCCAGTACCAAAAACGTTTCCAGGTTCCGGGCCAACAGGCATGGTTGTCGCAGTCCTTGCAGTCGGAGGTGTGGCGCTGGAACGCTGTACTCCGGTATTCATATACCCTTGATTGTCATAACAAATGTAGAGGACATCATCATTGCGCTCAAACATACCCGATAAACAGCCAAAACCAATATCGGTTGTTCCTCCATCTCCACCCTGTGCGATAACACGGGTTTCTGTATCACCTTTAACAGCAAGTGCTTCGGCAACACCAGAGGCTACGGCAGCAGCGTTTCCAAAAAGGGAATGAATCCAGGCGATTTGCCAGGAAGTTTCTGGATATGGGGTAGAAAATACTTCCAGACATCCAGTGGCATTCACTGCAATGATCTTGTTATCGGTAGCATGCATTGCTGCATCAATAGCATACCTTGCTCCTAAGGCTTCTCCACATCCCTGACAGGCGCGATGTCCTGAGTTTAAGGAATTGGTTCGTTCCATATTGGCCTGAACCGAGCGACTCTCCATATCCACAAGACGGCTTCCCGCAGTGAATGTATCGGTTTGGTAAAATTTAACTCTTTGTGTAATCATTTTCTCCTCCTTATTATTTAAGCGATATCAGAAGCCACTGACCCAATATCCCGCAGGATATTTTCCGCAATTGGTCCGGAACGAGGCTGTTGTTTTTCACGCTCTATTTCTTTATTCACGATATCCCATTGCAAATCCAGAAAATGGGTCCCTTCTAATTCATCCTTAATTGCTTTATCAAATACCTCATGGAGGGATTTTTTGGTGATGGCTCTTCCACCCAAGCCAGCGATGATATTATAAATGGGTTTGCTGATCCCACGAAGCGTCATTCTAATATTCGGGTCCACAACTCCTCCCAGACCAACAGCAAAACTTTTTTCAAGCATGATCACTCGCTTTGCTTTTTTCAATACTTCACGAAGCGCAGCCAATGGAAAAGGACGAAAGGAACAAATGCTGACAGAACCAATCAAAACGCCATCCTCACGCATTTCATCGACAACATCTTGAATGGTTCCATTAACCGAGCCTAAAGCGACAATTAAGGTATCAGCATCTTCGGTTCTATACCCAGAAACCAGACCTCCTGAATCTCTCCCAAATTTCTCATGGAATTCTTTTTGGAGCGTTGGAATGATCTTCAAGGCTTCCAATTGTTTATGATGTTCCAGGTAACGGACTTCAGTAAAGGCTTCTGGTCCGACCATTGCCCCGATGGAGATTGGTCGATTTGGATCTAAAACCTGCCGTGGCTGAAAAGAAGGCAGATATTCATCAACTTGTTTTTGTTCTGGAATATCGACCCGCTCATAGGCGTGTGTGAGGATGAAACCGTCCACACAAACCATCACTGGACAGCTCACTGCTTCTGCCAATCGAAACGCCTGGATATGCAGGTCTAGTGCTTCCTGATTGCTTTGTGCATACAATTGGATCCAACCGGAATCGCGCATCGACATACTATCGGTATGATCATTCCAGATATTGATCGGGGCACCAATTGCTCGGTTTCCTACCGTCATCACAATCGGCAATCCTAACCCGGATGCATTATAAACCGCTTCGGCCATGAATAGCATCCCCTGGCTACTGGTTGCTGTATAAGTACGTGCACCCGTAGCTGAGGATCCGATTGCCGCGCTCATGGCACCAAACTCCGATTCAACAGTCATAAATCGGGCATTGCCTAAATCACCTCGTTTGACCATTGCTCCCAGATCTTCCACAATATGAGTTTGTGGTGTGATTGGATAGGCGCTGATGACTTCGGGCCGGCACAATGCGACTGCTTCTGCGATCCCATGAGAACCTTCAACTTGTTGTAACATAAAACCCCCTTAATTATTCATTATTGATTTGGTTGATTCATACGCTTCTGTAATCGCCGCGATGTTTGCTTCTCCAACTTGTCCCGGAAATTTTTCCCGAATCGCTTCGGCCAGAGCTTCCAGGGTAAATACCCCGGTAAGCGCTGCTAACCCACCTAACATTGGGGCATTAGGTACTGGTCTGCCAACATGTTGTAATGCCAAATCGGTAGCTTTAATTGTGGTTAAATGATCCTTGGGGAATTTAGTGACAAATTCCTCGATACCTAGTTCGTGAAAACTTTTGGTTGAATTGATCAGGATGTATCCTTTTTCAGAAAGTCCATGAAACAAATCCACCTGATTTAATAAGGTAGGATCTTGTATAATCAATGCATCTGGCTCCATCACCGGTTCTCGAAGGCGGATCGGTTTGTCAGACACCCGACAAAAAGCCATAACCGGTGCCCCCATCCTTTCAGAACCAAAATTGGGAACCGCTTGGGCGTGTTTATTCTCCTTAAATGCGGCCACTGAAAGTAACTCAGCTGCGGATACTACCCCCTGACCACCTCGGCCATGTATACGGACTTGAAACATTTTTTTCTCCTTTCTTTTTCTCCTCTCTGAGAATAAAATATGCCGTTAAATAATAATAAAACAACTTCCTATCCTTCAGTATCTACTGATACCAGAAAATTATCGACACTCAAACCTGCTTTCGGATTCTATACGAAGCAGCTTAAGAAAGTGACAAGCATTTTATCCCCTCACCTTAATCCTCTCCTCAGGGAGAAGAATTAAAGGTATCGTCACTTTTTAAAAGGCAACTGCGTATTAATGGCTGAAAGTAATCGACTCAAGTCTTTATGAAATCATAAATTTGTATTTTTGCATAGATAATAACAGTATGACATTGCTATTAGATGAGCAGATAGTGTTTCAGCAAAGTTTTTTCTTGAGAATTCCCCCTTTTTTCACAGGAGACAGGACGATCCAGATGCTGGGATTTTGAAAAAGATTTTCTGGTTTTCCGTTACACTGGTAGGCTCCCGCATTGTCCACTACTTCGATGATCAAACGATCACTTTCAAACCGAGTGAATAAGCGGATCATACCTGGTCCCAATATATTGGACGTTCCATGTTTAATAGCATTTTCAAGAATAGGCTGTAGAGTGAAACTGGGAATCTTAAAATTTAAGGTGACTGGATCAATGTGTTCATCGACTATCAGCCGATCCGAAAATCGAGCCTTTTCAATTTCCAGGTATGAGTGGACATGATCCAGTTCTTCAGCAATAGTTGAAAGTTCTTGAGAGCGTTTCAGGTTCTTACGAAAAAAATTAGATAAGTTGATTAATAAGTCACGGGCCATAGTGTTGTTTTTTCGATTGCTCCTTGAATGGGAAGCCCAAAATAGGTGCCTAGAATGGAAAATGAGGTAAATGTGATATAGAGAATGACGACATGCTGAATCTGCAGCTTCCTTCCTGCTAATGCATAGAATGCGGGCGATTTGCTAAAGACATAGACAATCACAAAAAAGACGCTCATCTGCTGGAGCAAGATTAAAATTAGATTCATCACAAGTCAGAGGATCAGATGATTAGCAGTGGTTTGCCGATACGACAAACCACCACAGAGGAGAGGATAACAACGCACAGCCCGTCAACAGTTTAAACACCATTATTCATCAAGCTCTGCGTCTGTTAATCACTGTATCCCAATTCATCAGGTTGTAAACAAAAAGACTGATAAGCGGTAGGATTTAAACCATAAGCGGTCAATAGAAACATTATGTGGTTTGGCTACCGTCAGAAATTTGCCCTCTATTTGAATATTTGCTACAGTGGTTGCGAGGTATCACCAAACAAGAAGGGCGCTAAAATTGTTAGAAACATTGGTAGACGTCAATAAAAGATAATCATGAACAAGAGAAATCCAATAAAGTTACCTTATGGTATCAGCAATTTTGCGCGTCTGATCGAAGATGGGTATTATTATGTGGACAAAACCCATTACATTGAGCAACTGGAAAATGAGTCAGCGCCTTACATATTTTTTTTGCGCCCCCGGCGTTTTGGCAAATCATTGTTTGTCTCGATGCTCAGTTACTACTATGGACTGGAACACAAAGAGCGTTTTTCTTCCCTGTTTGGCTCATTTTATATTGGTCGGCAGCCAACACTTCGTGCTAATACCTACCACGTTCTCAAACTGGAATTCAGCCGCATTGATACCACTACTCCAGAAAGTACGCAAAAAACTTTTCTGTCCAACGTGTTGCTGGGAATTGAGAATTTTGAGAAACGCTATCAAGAACAATTGCAGGATTATAGTTTCCTTGAGAATCCAGCAGAAGCGCTCAAGCATTTTTTTGAGTATCATCAGGATAAAAAGATTTACCTGTTGATTGATGAATACGATCACTTTGCCAATGAGATCCTCAGTTTTCATTTCGATCAATTCAGTGAAATGATCAGTGGTGCTGGTTTTGTGCGAAAATTTTATGAAGCCATCAAAGCGGCAACTGGTGATGGCATTGTGGACCGGCTATTTGTCACCGGAGTCACGCCAATCACTCTGGACAGCTTAACCAGTGGATTCAATATTGCTGATAATATTTCAACCCGGAAATCGTACAACACGATGATGGGATTTATGGAACAAGAAATCATTGATTTGATGGAGCCCATGTATCACTCTCATCAAAGAAAGGAAGAAGCTTCGATCACTTACTTACGTCAATGGTATAATGGGTATTTGTTTCATGCCAAGGCCCCATCCCGTGTCTACAATCCGGATATGGTTTTATACTTTCTCAAAGAATGGGCTGAAGAGCAGGAATATCCAGAAAACCTCATTGATACCAACATTGCCAGTGACTATGGTAAAATCCGTCGTTTGTTTCAACTGAAAGATCCGAAGCAAAATTATCAGGTGATCGAGCGGTTGATTCAGGAGGGCTTTGTCATTTCTCAATTGACCAGACAATTCAGCTTTGAACGAGAATTCAGTCAGCAGGATTTTATCAGTTTACTGTTTTATATGGGCTTCATCAGCATCCAGAGTGATCAATTCAACGATTTGCAGTTAGTTATCCCCAATTTTGTGATCAAGGGACTGTATTGGGAGTTTTTTCTACAGTGGTTAAAAGAGCAAAACTCATTGAATTTTGAAGTGGGCGACGTACGCCAGGCAGTTAGAGATTTGGCTCAAAACAACGAGCTTCAGCCGTTTCTTCAACTGATTGAAAATGTGTTGCAAACACTATCCAATCGAGACTTTATTCAATTCAATGAGAAATACATCAAAGTTTTGTTTGTCGCTTTTGCCTCCCTGGCCAACTTGTATTACATTCAGAGTGAGCAGGAAGCCAATCAAAAGTATGTGGATATTCTTTTACTCCACCGCCCACCTTTTTTTCCGAATTACCAGTTTGCCTTTGAACTGAAGTACTTGAAAAAGAGCGAGGAACATCAGTTGGAAAAAACGATTCAAGCAGCTACGACTCAGTTGGAAACGTATTTAGCCAGTGAATCTTTGCGACAGTTGCAGAACCTGAAAGCCTATGTCATTGTCTTTGTCGGCTCTGAAGTAAAAGCGATTGAAGAGCGATAGGTAGTCAAACTCTTATGAAAACAATTGTTCTTTCAAGGATTTTAAATAACGGCGACTGACGGGAACACGATGTTTGGATTTTGTGAGAACTTCGGCAGAGCCGTTTTCGTACGGGATGATTTCGTCAATCTGGGATAAATTGGCAAGATATTGTTTATGGCAGCGAAACAGACCGGTTTTCCGTTCAATGGTTTTTAGTGTGATTTCAGTAAAAAACTCGCTTTCTGTGGTCACTACATGAACACCAGCAACATCGGTGAAAGCATATTCAACCTCTGTGGGATCAATCAGTTTGATGCGTTTTCCGATATGACAGGGAATTCGGTTGATTTGTGGGACATGGTAGTCGGGAATCTCCTGGCGAGCCAGGTCTTTTTCCAACCGATCAATACATTTGACCAACCTCTTTTCTTCAACGGGTTTCAATAAATAATCAAAGGCATTCTCTTCAATAGCTTTCAGGGCGTACTCGTCATAAGCTGTCACAAACACAACCCGTGGTAGATGTTCATCATCAATCATGCTGACTAACTCAATGCCACTGATCATGGGCATCTGGATATCTAAAAAAATGACATCTGGGTGATGTTGATGGATGCTTTTAAGGGCTTCAATCGCATTCCCACATCGATCAACAATTTCAAATTTTTGGGTTTCTGATAACAGATACTCCAGTTCTTCTCTGGCATGCAGTTCATCATCAACGATAATGGTGCGAATCATTTTATTTTTATCTCTCCCCCTTATCCTCGTCTCCGGGCGGTGATATGCTCATTCAGAAGAGAGTCCCCTCTCCCCAACCATCTCCCCAAGGAGAGGGAGTGGTATTTTCTTGGTTCTAGCTCTACCCGGGTTAAGCCATTGAATTCGTCAATTGAGTTGGTTGTCCACAGGAAGCGTGATCAACACAGTCGTGTTTTCTTCAGGCACACACTCCACATTGATGCCGTACGACTCTCCAAATTGATTTTTAATTCGTTTATCCACAATATTCATCCCCAACCCACTCTTTTTGCCATTGCATTGGTAGGTTCCCGCATTATCTTCGACTTCTATCATCAATTGATCGTTTTCCACCTGAATCGATAGTCGGATCACCCCTGGTTTGAGGATATCAGCGATTCCATGTTTAATGGCATTTTCAATCAGAGGTTGCAAGGTAAAGCTGGGGATTTTGAAATCCAGAGTATCGGGATCGATGTTTTCATCAACGGTCAGACGATCTGCAAATCGTGCTTTCTCAATTTTTAGGTATGAGTTGACATGATCCAATTCTTCCGCAATGGTAGAGAGTTCCTGAGAACGCTTCAGGTTTTTACGAAAAAAATTAGACAAATTCAACAATAAATCGCGTGCCATCGCGTCGTTTCTTCGAGTCGCTGCAATGATTGTATTCAGGGCATTAAACAGAAAATGTGGATTGATTTGGGCATGAATCAACTTCAACTCAGAGCGCATCAGCAGGTTTTTTTGCTCTTCGTAACGAAGCAGTAATAATTGATTGGACAATAGATTGGCAATTCCTTCTCCTAGGGTCTTATTCAGCGTCAAAAACAGTTTCTTTTTGGGTTCGTAAAGCTTGATGGTAC
>JANQHV010000433.1 GCA_028282505.1 SAR324 cluster bacterium
CTCCAGGTACTTCGCAACTGTTTCTACTTTCGTAAACTCGTCCCCTTACAATAGCTCTACAGGTAGCACGGGATGAGAGCCATACATCAGAAAGAAAGACTGGTCATTCATGAAGCGGCATTGAACAATGTGCAAAACATTACAGTAAAAATCCCCATTGGAGTGTTTGTGGCCATTGCTGGGGTGTCTGGTTCCGGAAAATCTTCCCTGATCGATGGCATTTTGAAAAAAGCACTGTCCCAACATTTGCATAGAAGTTCTGAAATTCCAGGGCCACACAAAAAAATTACAGGGCTGGAATGGATTGATCGTGTGATTGAAATCAACCAGTCTCCTATTGGACGCACTCCGCGCAGTAATCCTGCGACCTACACCAAAGCATTTGATGAAATCCGGAAACTTTTTGCTGCGGTACCTGAATCAAAATCACGAGGATACAAACCTGGACGCTTCTCATTCAATGTCAAGGGAGGGCGGTGTGAAGATTGTAAAGGGGCTGGTATTCAAACCATTGAAATGCAATTTTTAAGTGATGTACAAATTCCTTGTGATACCTGCCAGGGAAAACGTTTTAATGCAGAAACCCTTCAGATTTTTTATAAAGGTCGAACCATCTATGATGTCTTAGAAATGACAGTTGATGAAGCCTCTACATTTTTTGCAGCAATTCCAGCACTTCATCGAGTTTTGCAAACACTGCAAGATGTAGGGATGGGTTATATTCATTTGGGACAACCTTCAACAACATTATCAGGGGGAGAAGCACAGCGAGTCAAGCTGGCTTCTGAACTGCGCAAAAAAGCAACAGGAAAAACGTTATATATTCTGGACGAACCCACAACAGGTTTGCATTTTCAAGATATCCGGCTGTTGCTCAACTGTTTGAATCGGTTAGTAGACCAGGGGAATACAGTATTGGTGGTAGAGCATAATCTGGATGTACTCAAAGTGGCAGATCATCTAATTGAGTTGGGACCAGGGGGTGGCAAATATGGAGGCAAATTGGTTTGTGAAGGAACACCAGAGCAAGTGGCAAAACACAAAAGTTCATTAACGGGTCAATTCCTCAAGCCTGTATTGGACAATATTGCCCTTTCGGAGAAATTGCCTGAGAAACAAGAAAGGCCGGCTGCCGCATCATCATCGCAGGAAAGAAATATTGTGATCAAGGGGGCTTCTAAGAATAATTTAAGACATGTGGATGTGACAATTCCTGTCAATAAAATGACTGTCATTACCGGTGTTTCAGGATCTGGAAAAACCAGCCTGGCCTTTGATACTATTTTTGCGGAAGGACAGGCTCGGTATGTCGAATCACTGTCTACTTATGCCCGACGCTTTTTAGGCCGTGTTGATAAAGCTCCTGTTGATTCCATTGATGGGTTAGCTCCAGCAATTGCGATCAACCAAAAAACGAGCAGCCGCAATCCTCGTTCAACGGTTGCAACAACGACGGAAATTTATGATTATTTGCGTTTGTTGTATGCTCGTATCGGAAAAGCCCATTGTCCTGAGTGTCAGGCACCTTTGCATGATTACACACCCACACGAGCAGCTCAGTATTGTATCGAAAAATTCAAAGAAGAACGGCTGATTTTATGCGCCCCTCTGTATCGGCCACGCTCTAAAAAGATTTTGTTACTCGATGAACCTGCTCATCTGAAGCACGTGGTTTCCAATTTTCGCACAGAAGGGTTTGTACGTATTTATCTCAACAAGCAGGTTGTTCATCTGGATGAGTGGGATCAGGTTGAATCGACCTTGTCATTGACCAAGCGAACTGCTGTCGATTTAGTCATTGACCGGGTTAAAGTGGAAAAGTCGGCTCAAAAGCGAATTGCTGAAGCCATTGAGATTGCTTATCAAAAGGGACATGGTTTGCTCAAAATTATGTTTCCTGATCGTAAAAAGAATGAATCTCTGTTTCTTTCGGAGCGTCCAGGATGTGTCCCTTGTGATTTTTATCAAGAAGAACCGCTGACGCCCCGTATGTTTTCTTTCAATTCTCATGTGGGAGCATGTCCTGCCTGTGATGGTCTGGGAACGACGTCTTCCCTTTATGCTGGTAATCATGAAACCCCCTGTTCGATTTGTGAAGGAGAACGGCTTAAACCTGAATACCGTTCAGTGAAGATCAATGGTCAAAATATCATCCAGTTTTGTCATTTCAATGTCATAGAAGCTGGCCAAGAAACAAACGCTTGGAAATTGACGAAAAATCAGCAAGTGGTTGCGGAACAAGCCTTAAAAGAGATTGTCAGTCGTTTGGATTTTCTCAGTAATGTTGGGTTGGGATATTTAACATTAAACCAGGCGGCTTCAACGCTTTCAGGAGGAGAAGCTCAGCGTATTCGTTTGGCCTCGCAGATTGGTTCTGGATTGATGGGCGTGATGTATGTCCTGGATGAACCAACCATTGGTTTGCATGCCAGAGATACCGCCAAGTTATTACAAACATTACATAAGTTGCGGAATTTGGGAAATACCGTGATACTGGTCGAACATGACCTGGAAACCATGCGTGCGGCAGACTACATCCTGGATATTGGACCAAGAGCCGGACATTACGGTGGAGAAATTGTGAAATTCGGTACGCCCAAGCAAATCATGAGATCCAAGGCATCTCTCACAGGGCAGTATCTCAAAGGAATTAAGTCAATTGCAATGCCACAATCCAGAAGGACAAATCCTGCAGCCAAAAAAATCACGATTGCTGGTGCCAGAGAAAACAACTTGAAAAATATTGAGGTGTCTTTTCCCACGAGTGTGTTTAATGTCGTGACGGGTGTTTCTGGTTCTGGAAAGTCATCATTGGTGATTGACATTCTACAGAAAGCTTTACAAAAAAAATGGAGTAACAAGCGGATTATTCCTGGTGAACATGATACAATCAAAGGGCTGGAGTTGATTGATAAAATGGTTGTGATTGACCAGGAGCCTATTGGGAAATCCCCTCGTTCGAATCCTGCAACATATACAAAGTTGATGGAACCTCTGCGTAGTCTTTTTGCTGAGATGCCAGAAGCAAAAACACGGGGTTTTAAAAAGGGTCGATTTTCTTTCAATGCCAAAGAAGGACGATGTCTTGTTTGTGAAGGACAGGGCCAAAATCAGATAGAAATGCATTTTTTGTCAGATGTGTGGATCAATTGTGACGAATGTAAAGGGCAGCGTTACAATCGAGAAACGCTGAGTGTCACTTTTCGTGGACATACGATTGCAGATGTGTTGAATCTGGAAATCAATCAGGCGGTGGAGCTTTTTCAGCACCAACCGAGGATTTTACGAATATGTAAAACTCTGCAAGATGTTGGACTGGGGTATGTCAAACTTGGACAGGCCGGCAATACACTTTCTGGAGGAGAGTCCCAACGTCTTAAATTATCGGCAGAATTGGCAAAGCGGTCTACGGGGAAAACTCTTTATATTTTGGACGAACCCACCACAGGTCTCCACATCGATGACATTGCTCGTTTGCTGGCAGTGCTGCATCGCTTGGTGGATGCGGGAAATACAGTGATTGTTATAGAGCACAACCTGGATGTGATTAAGACCGCTGACTACATTGTTGATCTAGGTCCAGAAGGTGGTGATGCTGGAGGGAATATCGTTTGCACAGGGACTCCTGAAACCATTGTCCAGTGTTCTGAAAGTCATACAGGGACTTTCCTCAAACCTTTACTAACCGTTAACTCGGCTTCATTATGATAAAAAAATGGTCTGTATTCCTGGTAATTTCCCTGTTCTGGTGTGTGGAATCATTACCATTAGTGGCGCAGACCTCCATTTCTCCTGCGGGTCTTACTGATCAATATCAACTTTCTATCAAGTTTGGAGATCAATTCTATCTATCTCGTGAGGTGCCCGGCAATGCCAGGAAAGCGCTAAAATATTATCATCAGGCATTGGCATTAAAACCGGATTCGGGCGATGTTTACTGGCGATTATCTCGGGCGATGTATGGAGTGTATCGTGCTGAATTGGATCCTAAGAAAAAAAAGGAGATGATCTTACAAGGTATTGAATACGCAGAAAAAGCCGTTGAACTGGATCCCAAGAATGTAGAGGCACACTTGTTTTTAGGATTGAACTATGGCCAATATGCATTACAAGTGGGCTTGTGGCGAGCATGGTACTACATTTTTCCTGTCAAACGAGAAATGGAAATCATTTTAGAAATGGACCCACAGAACCCCTATGCTCATATTATTTTGGGAACCTGGTATTTTACCGTTCCTTGGTGGTTAGGAGGGAATAATGAAAAAGGCACCAATCATGCCTACCAAGCCATCCAATATCAGCCCGATTATACCTCCCACTTCCTTCACTTGAGTACTCATCTTTTGGAGTTAGGACGTAAAAAAGAAGCTACTCAGGTTTTGCGACAAATGTTTCAAATTGAAAAACCCTTTGATCCAATGATTGCCATAGAAGACCGTATGACGGCTAAACAACTGATTAAAAAACATCAATTGCAACTCGACTTTTCTGATGAGTAATTGATTGAAACACTTGATGTTGACTCATTGGAAAGCATGATTGAGGGCATCAATCAAAAATGTGCCGATACGTGCGGCTGAGCAAAGCGTGTGTTCTTGATCCGAGATTCCCTGAGACCAAACCAGAGGAGCCACTTCCACCAAATCAGCACCTGTGATGGGAAACGCCTGATTCAACTGATCCAATATCAGCATGCACTGGTCCGGATGAAGTCCTGCCCCCTCAGGGGTTCCGGTAGCTCCAGCAAATTGTTTGTCCAAAGCATCGATATCAAAACTGATGTAAAGTGCTTCCACTCCTTTTCTTTTTAAATCCTCGATCATGTAATCGGTGATATGGCGTTCTCCCTGTTCGACAATCTCAGCCGCCCAAAATTGCTGAATTCCGAATTTATTTTGCCAATACGCTTTATCCTTGGAACTGGAGCGCAGTCCCAGTTGATAGCAATAGTGAGGAGAAGTAAGGTATTGCAAAACAGGAGGAACCCAGGAACCAAAACAAAGATCGATGCCAAGCCGTTCGGTCAAAAGGTCAGTGTGCGCATCAAAGTGAATGAGTGCTACTTTTTTCCCAAGACGTTTTTGAGCCCTCAGGTAGGAACCGACCAGAGGATAACTAACCGAATGATCACCTCCTAATGCCAATACACCAACCTGTTGTATTTGTTGATAGAATTGATCCAGGTAGTATTCGGTAATCGAAAGAGGAGAGACGGGCAGGTGAGTATCTTTTGAATAGAGAGCTTTCCGGCATTTGCGAAGGGTTTCCTCATTAAGGTACTTATCATGGAGTAAGTGTGGAATCACCCGAACATCTCCCAGTTCGAAAGCCCTCGGTGCAGGAACAGTCTGCCAAAGTTTTTCCCTGATAAAGAGGGGGCCCCAGTTGGCTCCACGTTGAATACCCCCTCCACAATCCGAAGGAACTCCCAGAATCATACAACCACTCAGATCGGAAAGTTGATAGAGTGATTCTTTCCATGCTGTTTCAGGGTCCAAGTCTGGGTATAACAATTGATGAAGTCGTTCTTTCCTATCTTGTGCGGTACTGACTGTAAAAACACCATTGCCTGGTGGACAAAGCAGGGTTTGAGACAATTCTGTCAGGTTGAATGCTTTCATCACTCCAGTCCAGGGGGTTGAGATGCTGGTGAAGTCAAATGTTCTGTTTCCAGAGAGGATACGGGATAGGCACAATAATCAGCGGCATAAAAGGCACTGGGCCGGTGATTGCCACTGGCTCCAATACCACCGAAAGGAGCACTGCTGCTTGCTCCAGTCAGAGGCCGGTTCCAATTGACAATACCTGCCCGGATTTGGCGGTAAAATTTCTGATAAAGTTCGCGGTCATCACTCAACAAGCCTGCAGAAAGGCCATAAACGGTATTATTGGCTTCCTGGAGGGCTTCTTCAAAATTTTTGACACGAATCAACTGGAGAAATGGACCAAAAATTTCTTGATCCACACGTTCGGATATGGAAGTCACATCCATCAAACCTGGAGAAAGAAAACCAGAATTTTCTTGCAACAAGCGCATCTCCAGCAAAACCCTTCCACCTTTTGTGATGAGATCTGCTTGAGTTGTCAGCAGTTTTTGAGCAACTTCATGAGAAATGACTGGTCCCATGAATGGCTCCGGTATATCGGAATACGTCCCTATTCGAATTTTAGCAATTTGCTTGAGCAACTGTTCAACAAATGAGTCGCCTGCTTCTCCCTGTGGGACAATCAGACGTCGAGCACAGGTACAACGTTGTCCTGAGGTGAGGAAAGCGGATTGAATGGTGTGATAGGCTGCTGCCTCCAGGTTAGCAACTTCGGTCACAATCAAAGGATTATTGCCTCCCATTTCCAAAGCCAGAATTTTATGGGGCTGACTGGAGAATTGTTGATGCAGTAAATATCCAGTGGTCGCACTGCCAGTAAAAAGTAAACCATCAATACCATCATGGGCTGCTAAAAGCTTCCCCGTCTTTTTTTCTCCCTGAACAAGATTGATGACGCCCTTGGGAATTTTCGCAGCTTCCCATAATTCTATTGTCTTTTGAGCAACTAAAGGGGTGAGTTCGCTGGGTTTGAATATGACGGTATTGCCAGCTAAGAGTGCCGGTACAATATGCCCATTGGGTAGGTGTCCTGGAAAATTGTATGGTCCAAAAACAGCAATCACGCCATGTGGCTTATGCCGGATAATGGAAGAAAATTCTGATAATGTTTGTTGAACTTTCCCCGTTCGTTGATGATAAGCTTCTATCGAAATGTTGATCTTCCCGGTCATCGCAGTCACTTCAGTGAGTGCTTCCCACCGGGGTTTTCCCATCTCCTGGGAAATACACGTGGCTAATTCATGTTTATTGGTTTCCAGGAGTTGGGAGAAAGCATTCAGGATTTCAATCCGCTGCTCCAAAGGGGTTTCAACCCAGCTTTCAAATGCCGTATGAGCTGATTCTACGGCAGCATCAATTTCCTCAACAACAGCGGTCGTTCCTTGCCAAACAACCTCTCCATTAGCTGGATTGATGGACTGAAAATGATTCCCTTGACCAGAAATCCACTGACCGTTGATGAAATGGTAATTGACCGGCATCGTTCTCCTTTCTTTGGCAAGAAGAATGGAGTTATTTTTCAAGATTTTGCGGCTTTATTGTTTCCAGCAGAAATTTTTTCTTGCCGATGAGTTATTGCTGCATCAATTTTTTCAATGATTTGTTTGAGTTCAAACGGCTTGATGATGTAACTGTCAACTCCTGCTTTTGCTGCTTTAATAATGCTATCTTTGGTATTAGAAGACGTGACAATGACAATAGGAATGTGGTCATATTTTGAATTGGAACGAACCATTCGAGTCAGTTTTATTCCATCGATTACCGGCATGTTCAAGTCGGTGATGAGTATTCCGATCTCCATATTATTGATGATCATCCATGCCTTTTGTCCATTTTCGGCTTCTCGTATATCAGTGTATCCTATTTTTTTAACAACATTAACAAGAATACGCCTTAAGTTGGAATCGTCGTCTACAACTAAAATGGTGGTATTTTTCTTCATGGTACTGACATCTGTTTTCCAGGTCACTATAGACTATATCAGATTGATAACTCCCCGCATGCGGATTGCCCTGTCCCCCTTTAAAAAAAGGGAGAACTCCAGAAAAAATTTTTCTGGAGCATCATATCCCAGGTCAATTAGCTATACAAAATCCCCTGTTTTTCAAAATGCTTGAGTGTCGTCGAATCTCTTAAATCTCCGGGCTTCAAGATGATGGCATCTGTTGAAAATTTTCCATTCTCACTCAGCAGGGAGCCTCCAACTGCCAAACGGTAAGCAGGAATAACAGGGAGCAAAAACGTTTTATCACCAATTTTGCTTTCCAATGGTGGCACAAGCTCGCCTGTTTCAGAATCATAGATTTTCTTTCCAGATGCCATGATCACACCACTGGCCAGTATCGCACCATCTTCCACAACTCCAGCGACTTCGCACATAGCTCCGATTTTCGCATGATCGCCTACAATGGACGGAAGGCGTCCTGCTGGTTCTAAAATGCCTTCAATGCCAGAACCACCACCAAACTTCACTCCTTTACCAATTTGGGCACAGGAAGCAACGCGTGCACCTCCGTCCACCATCACTCCTTCTCCCGCGATATAGGCTCCAATATTGACAAATCCCTGATTCATGATCACAGTTTGTGGGCCAATATAAGCACCTATTCTCACAATCGCTCCAGGCGCATAACGAACACCACCTTCCTCGAATTCTTGATCAGTATAATTTGCGGTTTTCAAAGGAATTTTGTCCCAATAATTCCCTTCAAGGCGCTGATTGCTATGAGAACCAAAATAATTCAGCACTCCATCCATAGCATAGGTTTGCGGGCACCACACACCATTGATTCGTTCTGCGGCACGAATCAATCCCTGATTCATCAATTCGATAAAAGCGTCACACTCCTCTCTGGAAGCACTTCGCTGAGAAATTTTCCCCAGTAAACCAGGAGCATCTGTCGTTACCCTCTGAATTTGCAGGTGCTGAGAAGAATTGAGACCCAAGAGTAAACTCAAATTGGGATGTTGTGCTGGATTTTTTTTAGCATCTTCAACATGCTCGCCAAATAGTTGAATCCCTTCTTTGGCTTGCTCAAATGTAATGGTGCCACTATTTTGAGCAATGTGGTTGAAAACTTGTAGGGCTCCTTCTGTACCTGGTAAATTCGGGATGATTGACTGTAGATTTTCATTGGCATCAAACACTCTGATTAAAACAAGATTCTCAATAGATTTTAATTTTTTCAGGTTTTCTTCGAATACACTCATGGTTTTTCTCACTTTCAGTAGTTAATGAGGGCAGAACAAACAAAAAATATTAATCCAAATGGCTCAATGGTGATTTTCCAAGTGGGAACACATTAAAGCCAATTTCAAATAATTTTTGATGGTCCAGATGATTACGTCCATCAAAAACAAATGCAGGCTTTTTCATTGAATCAAAGATCTGATGATAATCCAGTTGGCGATACTCGTCCCAATGTGTGATCAATATCAGTGAATGGGCTCCTTCGGCAGCTTTGTAAGGATCGAGTTCAAAAGTGATATCCCCTTCAAGACCCTCCAAATCTTTTTTTGCATTTTCCAATGCCTTCGGGTCCGTAATACTAATGGGAGTATATTCTGCCAGGAGTTTTTGGCAAAGTAGCAGTGCCGGAGTGTCACGGGTGTCTCCTGTGTCTGGCTTGAAAGCAAACCCAAAGATAGCTGCTTTTTTCCCGGCAAGCGAATTAAACTGGCTAGTGAGAATTGTTTTGAAAAAACGACTGGTTTGGTATTCATTCATGCTGACAACACTATCCCAGTATTTGGCAACTTCAGGCAGTCCGTAATGTTCACACAGGTAAGCCAGATGGAGGATATCTTTTCGAAAACAAGAACCTCCAAAACCAACACTGGCTTGTAAAAAATGCGGACCAATCCGTTGATCCATACCAATCGCATGGCTGACTTCCGCAATATCAGCTCCTGTTTTTTCACATAAAGCAGTAATACTGTTGATCGAAGAAATCCTTTGAGCGAGCATGGCGTTCGCGAACAGTTTGGAGAGTTCACTACTCCATACGTTGGTTAAAAGAATTTTCTCTCTGGGTACCCAATGGGCATAGAGATCAGCAACCGCTTCACAGGCTCTTTGCCCCCCCTCTGTATCACTCCCACCAATCAAGACACGGTCCGGTTCATTCAGATCTTTGATCGCAGTGCCTTCGGCTAAAAACTCAGGATTTGATACCACTTCAAATTGGGTGTTCGTTTTTTCTGAATGTAAGATACGATCCATTGCCGCTGCAGCACGAACAGGAAGTGTGCTTTTTTCAACAACGATGACATTCTCTTTTTTGGTATTTGCCAAAATAGCACGAGCTGTCTGCTCCCAATATTGTAAATCGGTGCCACGACCAGCCCCCTCGCCATAGGTTTTTGTAGGAGTATTGATGGCAACAAAAATAATATCAGCTTCTGGAATCTTTCCTTCAATATCCGTACTGAAAAATAAATTTCGGTTCCGTACTTCCTGAACGACTTCTAATAATCCGGGCTCATAGATGGGCAGATCATCAGAATTCCATTGGGCAATCCGTTCTGGATTGATATCAACAATTGTTATTTGATGTTCGGGACAGTACTTTGCAATCACTGCCATTGTGGGGCCCCCAACATATCCAGCCCCAATACACAACACATTTGCCATAAAGGGATACTCCTTAAATTATATGGAATGATTGAATTTGAGACGTGTATAAAAATTCGAAAGAGAAGATTTCTGGTTTGGGAGTTCTTTCCATCTATTTAGACATGCTTGAGAGTGAACATCCATGTTGACTCAGAAAGTGGAGGTTCTCACAAAATCTATACACGTGAAATGATTTATTCAATAAATAGGTTTTAAAAATTAATTATATCGATTCAAAAGTTTTTTAACCTTACAATTCTTCTCCCTCAAGGAGAAGATAAGCGAGGGGACACAAAAAAGAGAAATCTTGAGATACTCGCTTTGAAAAGATCCCTCGCCCTGCTCTAGATAACACAGCGTGATCACAAATATGATTAAACCTGATAAATGAATAGCTCCGCAATCAAAGCAAAAACAACGAATCATTGATATCAGAGGGTATAGATCGCCCCAATAAAATCATGTTGGTTGCCGCAATCATACTCAAATTCATTTTTTCGGTTTCTGTTGATTGTTTGAGCTGATAATCATTTTTATACAAAGGATCATAAATGATAAAGGGAACTGGGTTGAGCGAATGCTTCGTATCAGGTTCCCATTCTTGTTTTTGTTTATTAAAATTACGCATCTGATCCGCATTGCCATGATCTGCCGTAATGACCAGTAAACCAGACACCTGATCAATAGCTTTGATGATACCATTAAGGGCCACATCAACTGCTTCAATTGCGGTAATAGCAGCTTCCAAATTGCCAGTGTGCCCGACCATATCGGCATTGGCAAAGTTGATCAGTCCATAGTCATATTCTTTGGATGTGATGCAGTCAATCGCCTGTTCTCCGATCTCCACAGCTTTCATGGCTGGTGCCAGGTCGAAGGAAGCGATTTTGTCAGAATCAATCAATTTATAATGTTCTGCTTTTGGGTCCAGGGGATCGCGATAGCCACCATTATAGAAAAAAGTGACATGAGCATATTTCTGAGTTTCTGTTAATCGAAACTGCTTGAGTCCTAATTCTAAAATACGTTTTCCAAAAGGATTTTCCACCGAACTGCTGCCAACTAGGTGTTTTTCAGGAGTCTGAGTGTCCTGGTCGTAGACCATCATTCCTGCAAACAATATATTGGGACGAGGACTGCGATCAAAGTGTGGAAAATCATCTTCAACCACTGCCTGTGTGAATTCAATGGCACGGTCTGCACGAAAATTCATAAAAATGAGAGCGTGATCGTCTTGCATCGGTCCAATGGGCTTTCCATCACGAACAATGACGAAGCTTGGTAAATTTTGATCAATAATACCCGCCTCTTGATCACGAAAATGCTGAATTGCCTGGGTGATGGAGGGAAAATGGTTAGGGCTCTGTGCTCGGACATGCACGTTCCACCCTTCTTCAACTTTAGACCAATTGGTATCCCGATCCATAGTAATGACTTCCCGACCCCCTCCACTGGCAAATGCATAATCAATATCGGGTCTTTGTGTTTTTAATTCACTGAATACTTTTTCAATTTGATCGACATATTCTAAAGCAGATTGGATGGGTGTGTCCCTTCCATCCAGTAAAGCATGGACATAAAGTTGTTTGAGACCAGCAGCAAAGGCATGACGAATCACCGCAATAAAGTGATCCACATGACTGTGGACATTGCCATCAGAAAGCAAACCAAGCAAGTGTAGCGGTGTTTGATGATCCAGACAGTTTTTTACAAGCTCCTGCAGCGTCGGACTGTTATCAAACTCTCCCGTGTCAATCAAACGTTTAATATAAGTAGGTCCCTGCTCTATAATAACTCCAGCTCCCATGGTCAAGTGTCCCACTTCGGAGCCTCCCATATCTTTGTCACTGGGGAGACCAACATGGGGACCGTGGGTGAGTAGTTGAGTATTGGGACACTTTTGCAGTAGCTGGTCCATGACAGGGGTCTTGCCCTGATAAATTGCATTGTGATCACTTGGTTCAGCAATTCCCCAACCGTCTAAGACAATATGGATAAGAGGACCGCGTCCACGAAATTGTTTTGCCAGTTGTGATGCCTTCATGGGTACTCCTTACAATTGTTGGTTGATCAAAGATAGAAACAATTATTTATTTTTCTCGTTTAATAATATGAAAACCATATTCCGTTTCAACAATATCACTGATTTTTCCAGGTTTTAGAGCAAATGCAGCTTGATCAAAAGATGGTGTCATCGTGCCTTGAGCGAATCTGCCTAAATCGCCTCCTTTTTTTCCAGATGGTCCGTCAGAATGTTGTTCTGCCAATTTAGCAAAGTCTTTTCCCTTCTTTAATTCTGCCAAGAGTCGATTGGCTTCTTTTTTTGCCTCTTCTTTGCTTCGGGTTTGCATGGATCGCAAAGCCCCTTTATAAGCAATCAGGATGTGACGTGCTTCCACATATTTTAGTTCAACACCTTTGAAAATAATGTAACCAACTGGAGAATCGATAGGATCACTAATTTGACCTTCTTTTAGCGTTAGAGCAGGTCTGAAAAACGGAGGTAAATTCGATTCGTTACGGAGTGCTATCTGAGTTTGTTTCGGCACGTCAGTAAACTGCTGGATTAATTTTGCAAAGTCACTTCCCTTTCTACGGGCAAGATCCGTCAGTTGTTGAGCAACTTCCAAAGCACCTGCTTTGTCATAATAAATATTGGGTTTGGGTAAGCGTGATCCCTGATAGGCAATAACTAACATCTGGGCTGCAACTTCTTGACGTGCTTCTTGTTTGGGATCTGGAACACGGGTTTTATCTACTTCACCCGTAGCCTTTGGGATGTTTTTTTTATTCCTTTCAGCGAGTTTTTTTTCTGCAGCAATGGTTGTTGCAATCCTTTTTGCCACATCAAAACTTTTGGCCTCCTGACCCTTTCGGATAATACTAACACTTTCGATGGTATCCCCATTTTCAATTTTGTTAACCACATCCATGCCTTGTACAGTCATCCCAAAGACAGAATGTTTACCATCCAACCAGGGTGTCGCTTTATGAGTGATAAAAAACTGGCTCCCATTCGTATTGGGTCCAGCGTTGGCCATGGATAAAATTCCTGGCTTATCATGCTGTAATACAGGATGGAACTCATCTGCAAACTTGTACCCAGGCCCTCCACTGCCATTACCTAAAGGATCACCTCCTTGAATCATGAAATCTTTAATAACCCGATGAAACTTCAATCCATCATAAAATTTTGTTTTTTTTGATTCACCACTAATTGGATCTTTCCAAGGCATGACCCCTTCCGCCAGTCCTACAAAATTAGTTACTGTATTGGGAACTTTGTCATAGAACAACTGGATAACAATGGTTCCTTTATTGGTTTTCATTTCTGCATATAATCCGTCTGCCAGCTTTTGGGAAGCAATGGCCCAACCAGGTGCAAAAAGGCATAGACTGATTAGAATAAATAACAATCGTTGAAACATAATATTTGTTGGTGAAAGATTAGGTAGAAAGAAGCCGGCAAGCTTTTATGAAAGTTGACGGAAGGATTAAAAAATTAATCTTATTAAAATAGTCAATACCACTCTGCTTGACAAGTCATTTATTTTCTAGTTTATTTGCTTTTTGAGCAGGCTTTCGTGTTTTCAGAAAGTTTACTTAATTTGTTAAATGATCGTGTAGTTCGCGCAGGGAAATGAGAGAAAAAAGTTTTCTGGAGATAATTAAAAATCATCAGTTGAAGTGAATAATCCGACTCGCAGTCCTTTTGCTGTATAAATTTGGCGATCATCGACAGACATGGTGCCATCACCGATTCCCATGATGAGCTGGCCCATGATAATCCGTCTCATAGCAATTTCGTAAACCACTTTTTTTGCTGTCGGCAGGACTTGCCCCTTGAATTTGACCTCACCAACACCAAGAGCCCTGCCCTTGCCAGGTAAACCTTTCCAGCCCAGAAAAAAACCGACTAGCTGCCACATGGCATCCAGTCCTAAACACCCTGGCATCACCGGATCTCCCTGAAAATGACAATCAAAAAACCAAAGGTCGGGCCTAATGTCTAATTCAGCAACCATTTCCCCTTTTTTATATGGGCCTGTATCATCGGTAATTTTGGTCACACGGTCCATCATGAGCATATTGGCTATGGGTAAACGGGCATTTCCTTCGCCAAACATGTGTCCATGTCCGCATTGGAGAAGCTCTTCTCGATTAAATGAACTTTGTCTTGTCATTGGAATTATGTTACAAAAGTTTTGAAGAAAGGGGGCAAAAACGGTCTCGGCAGATTGCAGGCTTTAGCGTGAGTAAAAGCAGTCCAAACTATGCTGAGGATGGAGCAAAAGAAATATCTATCAAATTTAGAAGCAATTTGCACGATTAACTTAAAAACAAACAAATATACTAGCAAAAAAACATGATTTTATCCTCGTTCACTCCTGCTAACCACAAGGAGGTCTTCTGTGATTTATGAAGGTCAGACGATTACGTGTAAAAAAATTGAAAATGATATCGCCGAATTGAAGTTTGATGCAAAACATGATTCTGTCAACAAGTTCAATCAGGAAACTCTCACAGATTTACGTAAAACCGTAGATCGGCTCCAAGAGGATGATTCCATCCAAGGGCTGTTAGTGACGAGTGGAAAGGGAGTCTTCATTGTAGGAGCAGATATTTTTGAATTCCTGACGTATTTCAAAAATACCAAAGAGCAAATGCTGGTCTGGCTGAGAGAAACCAACAAAATTTTTTCTGATTTGGAAGATCTTGCTTTCCCCAGTGTGAGTGCGATCAATGGGTATGCACTAGGCGGAGGATTTGAATTGGCACTTTCAACAACATACAGAGTGATCTCCCATTCGGCAAGAGTGGGTTTGCCAGAAACAAAGCTTGGACTGTTTCCTGGATTTGGTGGCACAGTTCGTCTTTCACGAGTGATTGGTGCCGACAATGCGATTGAGTGGATTGCTACAGGCAAAGAACAAAATCCTCAAGCAGCCTTTCGCTGTGGTGCCGTGGATGCATTGGTGGAATCAAAACGGTTGAGGGAAGCGGCACTCCATATTTTAAATCGTGCGATTACTGGTAAAATAGATTGGAAACAGAAATATCAGGAAAAGTTAGATCCATTACGATTGAATGAAATTGAAAGCCTCATGGTGTTTGAAGGAGCAAAAGCATTTGTCGGTAGCAAAGCAGGACCCAATTACCCAGCTCCGCTGAAAGCAGTGGAAGTCATGCAGGCAGGAGCTTCTGATAATCGAGATAAAGCTTTGGAAAAAGAAAGCATGGGTTTTGTTGAGATAGCCAAAACACCAACAGCCACCAATTTGGTGACATTGTTTCTCAGTGATCAGTATCTGAAAAGAAAAGCAAAAAAATACCGAAAGCAAGTACCTGCTGTGAAGCAAGCTGCCGTTTTGGGTGCTGGCATCATGGGAGGTGGTATTGCTTACCAATCGGCATATCGGGGGATTCCTATCTATATAAAAGATATTCACAGAGATGCCTTGGAAGCTGGATTGTCCGAATCAGCCAGATTGCTCCATAAGCTCCTCAATCGTGGCACTATTGATAGTCAAAAGATGGCACAAACATTAAACACTATTTCTCCTACATTATCCTATGCAGAATTGAATCAGGTCGATATTGTCGTCGAAGCCGTTGTTGAAAAATACCAAGTAAAAAAAGAGGTCTTGCTGGAAGTAGAAAGTGTGTTGAAAGAAAATGCGGTGTTGGCTTCCAATACTTCTTCGATTTCAATCACAAAGTTGGCAGAAAGTTTGGAGCGCCCCGAATTATTTTGCGGAATGCATTTTTTTAACCCTGTTTACCGAATGCCATTAGTTGAAATCATTCGTGGTGAAAAAACAGGAGAGCACGCCCTTGCTCAGACTGTTGCATATGCAGTTGCTCTGGGAAAAAATCCAATTGTGGTTAGAGACTGTACCGGCTTTTTGATCAACCGGTTATTATTTGCTTATTTTTTTGGTTTCATCAGGTTAGTGGAAGATGGTGTTGATTTTCAAAGAATTGATCAAATTATGGAAAAATTTGGCTGGCCAATGGGACCTGCTTATTTGGCCGATGTGATTGGCATTGATACAGCTAAACATATTGCACAAATCATGGAAAACGCTTATCCAGACAGGATGACTGCCAGGAAAGAGAATGTGATTTCTCTACTTTTTGAAAATGAACGGTATGGGCAAAAAAATGGGCAGGGATTTTATAAATATGCGATGGATAAAAAGGGAAAACAGGAAAAAGAAGTGGATCCATTGGCTCAAAAGATCCTGAAACCCTTGCAGGCAACAGAACAAGAGATATCCGATGAAGAAATTGTGGAGCGCATGATGTTGCCAATGATTATCGAATGTTCACGCTGTTTAGAAGATGACATTGTCGATTCTGTTCAAGAAATCGATATGGGCTTGATCTATGGCCTTGCTTTTCCCCCATTCCGTGGAGGGGCTTTAAAGTATGCTGATTCAATAGGAATCAAAACTCTCCATCAAAAAGCAGAAAAATACGTTTCGTTGGGAAAACTGTATGAATCAACAAGTCAAATAAGACAAATGGTCGATGATAACAAAATGTTCTACGATCATTAAACACGATGGAGTTTTATCATGAAAGAAGCGGTGATTATTGATACAGTCCGTTCACCAATGGGACGTTCAAAGGGAGGAATGTTTCGTCATATCCGTGCTGAAAATTTATCAGCAGCTTTGGTGAATGCATTGCTGGAGCGGAACCCTAAAATTGATCCAGGAGAAATTGAGGATGTGATCTGGGGATGTGTCCAGCAAACAATGGAACAAGGATTCAATGTTGCCCGTTTTATTTCATTAATGACTGCTATTCCGCATACAACAAGTGCGCAAACCGTAAATCGTTTGTGTGGCTCCTCGATGACGGCGATGCATACAGCGGCCATTTCCATTATGGCAGGAAACGGAGATGCCTTTTTGTGTGGAGGGGTGGAACATATGGGGCACTTACCGATGGAACATGGCATTGATCCCAATCCTGCCTGGAGTAAGTATTTTGCCAAGACTGCTGGAGTGATGGGATTGACAGCAGAAATGCAGGCCATTGTCAATAATATCAGCCGCAAACAGCAGGATCAATTTGCCCTGCGTTCTCACCAAAAAGCATATGAAGCGACCATTCAGAAGTCCTTTCAGCATGAAATTGTACCAATAGACGGGCATGATCAACATGGCTTTCCTGTCGTGTATGATTATGATGAAATCATTCGTACTGATGCAACCATAGAAGGACTCTCCGCACTCCAACCTGCTTTTAATCCCCAAGGAACGGTTACGGCTGGTAATGCATCTGCCATTGCTGATGGTGCGGCAGCCATGATTGTCATGTCTTCTGAACGAGCAAAAGATTTAGGTTTGGAACCGATGGCAAAGATTCGTGCAATGGCAACGGCTGGTGTTGATCCCTCCATCATGGGATATGGTCCTGTACCGGCAACCCAAAAAGCCCTCAAGCGTGCAGGTTTGGTCATGGAAGATATTGATTATTGTGAACTGAATGAAGCCTTTGCCGCACAGGTATTGCATTGTCTGGAAGAATTGGGACTATCGGAAGTTATGGAAGAAAAAGTTAATCTCCATGGCGGAGCAATTGCCCTGGGGCATCCATTGGGATGTTCAGGAGCCCGAATTTCTGGAACATTGTTACACATTATGCAAAAAAAAGATGCCAGCTTGGGCCTGGCCACCATGTGTATTGGTATGGGACAGGGAATTGCAACCATCTTTGAGCGTGTTTAATATCATGAAGGCTTACCAACCTTACTTAAATTGGATTGATGAACAACACAAAAAGATGTGTGAGCTTCTCTATCAATGGGCAAGCATCAATTCAGGCAGTATGAATCTGGCAGGACTTGCACAAATGTCCTGTGTTCTGCAGGATGCTTTTTATTGCCTGGATGGAGAGATTCAGGAAATTGAGCTACCTCCCGTAGAATCGGTTGACTCAAAAGGAAAAGTGATCCGTTCTCCTTTAGGCAGAGCACTTCAGATTCAAAAACGTCCCACTGCCCCTTTGCAAGTGTTTCTTGGCGGACACATGGATACTGTATTTGAGGTAGGGCATCCTTTTCAACAGATTACCGAAATTGATGCCAATACCTGGAATGGACCAGGAGTAGCTGACTTAAAAGGAGGATTGATTGTTATTCTGAAAGCATTGAGCGCTTTAGAACAAAGTCCTTTTGCCAAAAACATTGGATGGGAAGTGCTAGTCAACCCTGATGAAGAAATCGGCTCTCATGGTACAGCGCCTTTGTTTGAGCAAGTAGCACAGCGTACTCACCTGGGTTTGGTATTTGAACCCAGTGTTGATGCACAAGGAACTCTGGCCGGGCAACGAAAAGGAAGCGGTTCATTTACAGCAGTTGTTCACGGCAAAGCAGCCCACTCTGGACGAGAATTTCATGTAGGGCGTAATGCCATTTGTGCTCTTGCTGATTTCATTGCTTCTATTAATGCGCTCAATGAAGAAAATCCCGATATTATTCTAAATGTCGGTAACATCGAAGGAGGAGGGCCGGTCAATATGGTCCCTGATTTAGCAATCTGCCGCTTTAACATTCGAACCAGTTCGAAAGAAGATGAAACGTGGGTACAAGAGAAACTGGATCAAATCATAGATGAAATCAATCGTCGTGATGGTATTTCTTTAAGGCTACAAGGATACTTCAATCGAAAACCCAAGCACTTGACTCCTCAAACGAAGGCTTTGTTTGAATTAGTTCGGTCTTGTGGGAAGGAACTGGGGTTATCGGTTCACTGGAAAGCCACTGGGGGTTGCTGTGACGGCAATAATTTAGCTGATGCCGGTTTGCCCAATGTTGATACCCTGGGAGTGCGAGGAGGAAAAATCCATACCAGTCAGGAATATATTTTATTGGACAGCTTAACAGAACGTGCCCGCCTCACCGCATTGCTCCTAATGAAGTTGGCTTCTGGTGAAGTGGATGGACAGAAGCTATTTGAAAAAAAGTGAAATGAACCAAGTATGAGGTATGGGAGTCCTAGTCAAATAGGAAATGGCTGATTAATCAGATTGTGTACGAGACTATCAATTAAGGATTCGGTGATCAAACTCAAACTAATCGTAATTTGTGTTGGCCGTTGCTGCTTCATATTAATACAAATGTGCCTTTTTTCCTCTGCATTACTGGCAGCTGAATTGGAAGATTTTGTGGGAGGTGTCAGCAATACACGTGTCACCATTAACCCAGCCACCATCAGCTTGATTGATCGGTTCCATCTGCAATATGTACTGGGAGGAAATTTAAGTGGGAAAGCCACATCGACCAACAAAGAATTATCCTCCTTCGTGGATCGATTTAAACTCAATGGTGAATCAGCGGTTGTCCTGGCTCCTGATGAAGAAACCCCGGTTTCTGGAGTGAGATATAGTAAGGCTCATGTTGGCATATTGAATTTACTATTTGTTTGGCCTCTGGAAGATTTTTCTGTTGGAATCGGTATTGATGACCAAAAAGAGATTTACAAAGAGGGAGTCTTCCTGGATTTTGATGGTAATGAATTGGATGAAAAAACCAATGATACGGGCTCTTTGGAAGAAACTTTAGACTGGGACACCATCAACTATGTCGGAGGGATCACCCTGCCAGGATTTTCTATTGGCATACGTTACAATCAAAGTACTTTTACACATAGTATTTCCTTTTTTAATACATCCGCTCTCGCTCTTGCTGACGATTTGACACGCACTTTTGATTTTGAAGGATCATTGGATATAGTGGGAGAGGCAAAATATGGATTTTGGGATTATGGAATCTTAATTCCTAGTTTGATTCCTAAAATGGACATTGGTATAACCTACCGCGCACCCACAACAGCAACTATCCGATTTGATACAGAAAAGTTGGAGAATCTGCCCAGTGGAGCAACTTATAAAAAGGTAACCTTTCAAGAGCCATCACTGCTTTTATTTGGAATTGGTTATATTTTTGAGTTCGAAGGAACTGCTCTCCAATTGTTAGGAGATTATGGAAAATACAGTGAAGTGGAAAACAATCCTCTGGGAGAATCAGGGACTGACGGAAATCGTGCGGGAGGGCTGACCCGATTCGTCTGGCCCCCCCTGATTGACCTAAGCTATGGCATACAAGAAGAACAGTTGGCTGGGTTTAAATTACAAAAAATATCTACCAGCCTGCAATTTCCCCTGCCTGTGCTGGAAGGGTATAACCTCAAATTGGGAACTCGAACTTTCAAAGTCACCGATAGTGGTGGTAGCACCATCCTCGATGTCACATTTACTACCTTCTCCATGAATATCCAATGGGGGGAGCGACGCGGTCGTGCCCTGGAGGTTCCACCAAAGACTAAGGAAATTCGCTTTATTGACCGCTTATAGAAGATACGGGGACATGCGGACAGATTTTCGTCGTGATCCCCAACTTCCTGGAGATTTTTCGAATTTTCCCAAACAGGGCGTACCACACTGAGTACAAGTGCCTGTGCTGGATAAGTTCCAATCGCTCAAAACATACCAATCCCGCCCGATCAATATCTGTCCACAGTGATGGCAGTAAGTACTCGAACCTGATTTGTCATGGACATTGCCCACATACACATAATGGACTCCATTCTTGAGAGCAATTTCACGAGCACGCAGCAGAGTCAAGGCAGGGGTGCGGGGAAGGTTCGTCATTTTCCAGTCAGGATGAAATGCTGTGAAATGCATAGGAACCTCATGACCCAAATTTTCGACAACCCATTGTGTCATTTCTTCTAATTCTTTTTCCGAGTCATTTTGTCCTGGAATGAGGAGTGTCGTGATTTCAAACCAGACATCGGTTTCTTCTTTAAGGTATTTCAGAGTTTCCAAGACAGGTTTCAATTGTCCACCACACAATTTTTTATAAAAGGATTCAGTAAATCCTTTCAAATCGACATTAGCCGCGTCCATGTGCTGGTAAAATTCAGGTCTTGCCTCTGCCGTAATGTAACCGGCGGTAACAGCAACAGAATAGATCCCTAGTTCTTTGCAAGCTTGTGCAATATCGACAGCATACTCCAGGAAAATGACGGGATCATTATAAGTATAGGCCACACTAAGGCATTTTTCTTTTTTGGCAACACGAGCAATTTTCTCAGGTGAGGCCTGATCCATCAAACGATCTGTTTCACGAGATTTACTGATGTCCCAGTTTTGACAAAATTTACAGGTCAGATTACAGCCTGCCGTTCCAAAAGAAAGAATCGGCGTTCCTGGAAAGAAATGATTCAGCGGTTTCTTTTCAATAGGGTCAATGCAAAATCCACTGGAACGTCCATAAGTATCCAGGATCATTTGATTGTCTTCCCGTTTTCGAACAAAACACAACCCCCGCTGTCCTTCATGCAAGGAACAATAGCGTGGGCAGACGTCGCACTGGATGCGACCGTCTTCCAGATGATGCCAATACCTTCCTGGTTTACTCATCGTCTTCACCAAATTCTAAAGTAATATAACGTTCTACCGTTATGGTCTCGGACCAGTAATTGACTGGCAGATTGGCTTTTCGCTTCAGATGTTGAAAAAATTCCTCCGGGGAAGATAATTCTTGCCAGACACTTGGCAGAAAGGTACCTCGTTTCATGCCCTCTGTCAAAATCAGCCCATCAATTTGAGGACGTAATTGTTGGATGAGATCTGCTTCAGATGTAAAGGAAATTGGAGATGATTTGCTCAAAACAGATATCTTGATGTTCAAATCATCAAATTCCTCTTCTTGTAATGCTGGAAAGCGTGAATCTCGAAAAGCCGATGCAAACGCATTTTCCAATACATCAACTGCCAGAGGACGCCTGGCTTCTAGACATCCAATGCATCCTCGTAACCTGCTTCTCTTATGTAATGTAACAAAAGAAGCCCCCTCCTCTCCTAAAA
>JANQHV010000520.1 GCA_028282505.1 SAR324 cluster bacterium
AAGGGGTTGTCGAATATTCCTGGCACGCGGTCTCTTACTATGGGGTATTTACGACTCTTCACCCCATTGAATGGCTAGTTGGTATCTCCGTTAGTGTTGATGAACTGCTCCAGGAGAGATTCACTTTTGGATGGACAGCTGGTGGTATTACCCTGTTTATCCTCTGTCTCAATGCCTTGGCAATCTATTTCTTTGGTAGAAGTCTGGCAAAACGTATTCAGATGACTCTGGATTGCGTTAACCGCATCGAAAAAGGGGAGTTAACCGCCCGCATCTCTCTCTCCTCTACCCAAGATGAAATCGGACAATTGCAGCAAGGCATTAATACCATGATCACTAGTATTCAGCAACGTACTCTGGCTCAACAGGAAGCAGAATCTTTGTTGCGGGAAAGTGAGGAAAAGTTGAAAGAACATCAATACCACCTGGAAGAACTGGTCAAAAAACGAACTACAGAACTCATGGATGCCAAGGATAAGGCTGAATGTGCCAATCAGGCCAAAAGCCTATTTTTGGCAAACATGAGTCACGAACTACGCACTCCTTTAACAGCGATTTTGGGTTATTCGCAACTGATGCAAAAAGATCTATCTCTGTCGTTTGAGCAGCAAGAAAATTTGAATACCATCCATCGCAGTGGAACCCACCTCCTGTCCCTGATCAATGATGTCCTGGAAATTACCAAGATTGAAATGAATCATGTCATACTAACACATGAAACATTTGATTTGCATAGCATGCTGAGAGAGCTCCATACGATGTTTAAGGTAAAGACAAATGCTAAAGGAATATCGTTTGAACTGAGTGATACTAGTGATTTACCTCGCTATATCAATGCTGATGAAACAAAACTCCGCCAAGTATTGATCAATCTATTGGGCAATGCTGTGAAATTTACAGATCGAGGTAGTATCACCATGCGAATTGCCATCACCACAGCAAAAGAAAAAAGCATGCGGCTGATCGTAGAAATTGAGGATACTGGAGTCGGTATTGCTGAAGATGAATTGGATAAAGTTTTCTATTACTTTGAACAAACAGCATCGGGCAGAAAAAACCAGGGAGGCACTGGGTTGGGTCTAGCGATTAGCCAGGATTATGTACAGCTAATGGGAGGTAACCTCACCGTCATTAGTCAAGTCAATCACGGCAGTACTTTCCGTTGTGAAATTCCTATCCAAAAAAGCCATGTCTCGAATCTCCAGAAAAAAACTCAATCACAACAAATCGTGGGCTTGGCACCAATACCACTCACTCCTCGTGTTTTAGTAGCAGAAGATAGACAGGAGAATCGCACTTTGCTAGTCAAACTACTGAAGCAAGTAGGATTTGATGTCAGAGAGGCCGAGAATGGCAAACAAGCACTGGAAATTTTTCAAAAATGGCGACCACATTTTATTTGGATGGATGTCCGCATGCCTGTGATGAACGGTCTGGAAGCAACCCGATGTATTAAAGCAACTCGTGGGATAAAAACCGTTAAGATTGTGGCACTTACCGCCAGCATCATCGAAGAAGAGCATGAATCCATCCTGGCTGCAGGTTGTGATGATTTTATGCGTAAGCCCTATCGTGATGTAGAGATCTTCCAGATGATGGCAAAACATCTCAATCTAAAGTACCTTTATGAAGGAGAGGCGGAACAGGAATCTGTTTCATTGGCTGCCACATTGCGTCCACAGCAACTGGAAAGCTTACCACTTGATATACGTGATCAATTATTTCAAGCGGTCTTGGAATTAGATACCGTGCAGACTTTGACAGTGATTGACCGAATCTCCCAACAGGAAGCCGCTCTCGGTACTGCTTTGAAACAATTGGCCGAGAATCTGGATTACTCTACCCTGCTGAGTCTATTAGAACAAGAGAGGGAGCAGATGTATGATGTCTGAAACGATGCCAACTATTGCTAAAAGTGAAATCCTTGTCGTTGACGACACTCAGACCAGTCTACAACTCTTGACAGAAATTCTCAATGAAGCAGGTTATCAAGTACGCCCAGCCTCTAATGGTGCTTTGGCCTTAAGATCGATTGCTGCTAAGTTACCAGATTTGATCCTGTTGGATGTGAAGATGCCTAACATGGATGGTTATGAGGTTTGTCGTCGTTTGAAAGCAGATGAACAATATAAAGATATTCCAGTCATCTTCATTAGTGCTTTAAATGAAACCCACTCTAAGGTGAAGGGTTTCTCGGTCGGTGGTATAGACTTTATTACCAAACCGTTTGAAGCTTTGGAAGTATTGGCTCGCGTGAAAACACACCTTGCTTTACAGCAAATGCATAGGCAATTGACAAAAAAAAATATACAACTTCAATTGGAAATCATAGAACGTAAAAAAGCTGAAGCAGAACGTCTAGAACTGGAAACCCGACTGCACCAATCCCAAAAGATAGAGGCTATGGGAACTTTGGCCAGTGGCATTGCCCATGATTTCAATAATCTTTTGGTCCCCATTCTGGCTTTAACAGGGTTGGTCAAAAAGAACCTTCCGCCAGCGAGCCCTCAACTCAAACATCTAGAAATGATTGCCGAATCAGCCAAGAAGGCCAAGAATTTAGTAAATCAGATTCTAATAGTCAGTCGTAAAGCTCCTTCCAAAATGCATCCCCTTCATTCTACACCAATTGTGGAAGAAGTCTTAGAATTATTATGTACTTCGATCCCAACCAATATTACCTTCCAAACAGAAATAGCACCGAATCTTCCTTCAATTCAGGCAGATCCTGCTCAGTTCCATCAAGTTGTCATGAATCTCTGTGTTAATGCCATTGATGCAATGCCTGAAGGAGGTATTCTTTCTGTTAGCCTAAAATCAATGCCTCACTACCAATTTATAAACCTACAGCAGAAAAAAACACAGGGAGCATTTGTTTGTTTAACCGTTGAGGATACGGGATGTGGGATGAAGAAGGAGATTTTAGAAAAAATATTTGATCCGTTCTTTACCACCAAAGAAAGAGGAACTGACAAAGGTTCTGGGCTGGGATTAGCTATGGTTTCTGGAATCATGGAACAACATGATGGACATATCGAAGTTGAGAGTCAAGTCGGAGTGGGCACCACCTTTCGAGCCTATTTTCCAATTTTTCTGGCCAGCGAAGAAGAAAACCAATTGAAAGAAACACAAACTTTTCAAAATGGACAGGATCTCCTCCTGGTACAGGATGAGGTCAGCGTTTTAGAAACAGAAGAAAAACCTGAAACCTCAAAAAACAGGTTTAACAGGAGATTTTAACGCTATCGTGGAAGGTTTCAAATTTTGTTGCTCTTTACGTAACCATTCTGTAGCAAAAAGGACTTTTTCAAACAATTGTTGACGAGTAAAGGGTTTGATCAAATATCCCCTGGCACCTGTACTCAGGGCTTCGACGATAGAAGATTTTTCATTGACAGTGGTTAGCATCAGAAAAGCAGTGGATGACGCTAATTTTTCTGTTCGCATGATTTTCTGTAATAGTTGAATTCCTGTAATTTCAGGCATAATCCAATCACAGAGTACCACATTGATGGAATGGGTGCTGAGCATTTTCCAGGCCTGTGCTCCATCAGAAGCTTGATAAATTTCCTGGACTCCCACTTTTTTGAGAACCTTAACAGTCATCTCTCTAATCCGATCAGAATCATCTACCACCAGAAAAGACAACCCTCTGATTGCAAGAATTGCTTTTTTTTCTTCCTCACTGATGGAAGCAGGAGTGCTTGATTTTGTGGTTTGTTGCCCAACTGGTTTTGGCTGTGTTTCCTGGACCGAAGGAAATAGTTTATGTAGTTCAGCAGGGGTTGCTGGTTTTTCCTTTAAGTATTTAGCATATATATCATGGAGTACTTGCCAAACTCTGGCTGCAAAAAGGTAATTGTCTTGATCATCAGATGAAATTTTTTGACAAGCTTTTGCCAAGCTTTCAAAACGATGACATTGTGTGGTCATGGGTAGAATTAAAGTATGGATTTCTTCCTTTCCCAGACAACCGATCCATAACATCCGTTCGCTAGGAGACAGCAACTTCAGGCATTCTTCCAAGCGAGCCCTCTGTTGTCGTGGCAAACGCATGAATAAGAATTGATGTTCTTGGTAGCGATTCCAGGCATTGTCACATTCTAAGGAATTTTTGGAAAAATCTAGAATATCTGGGATCGTCGGCAACAGTTTCCGAAAATCCATAGGAACTGCACCATGAGTTTGTAGGTATTCCATCGCCATATTAAACAAGGAAACATAAATAGAGCGCAAACAATTGATATTCTGCAGGCTCAGTGGATCATGGTGATTTGGGTCGGCACGATGGCAAATTTGCTGAAAGATCGCGTTTATCTGAGACCAGTTTTTTTGGTGTGCTCCATTGAGTAAAGCACGATCTAATAACGGAAGACGGCATTCATAAGCTTTCAGAAATTCACAAATGGCATGGATGCTTTTGGCTTCAAGAAAGCTGATGTAATTCCGTCTTAACTTATTAAATACTCCTCCTTTGTAAGTAGATAATTGTTGCAAGTAAACGAAATAGCCTGGAATATTACTTACCAGCAAGAGAGTCTCGATTTCGTCAGAAAATTCCAAAACGGGCAGATCACCCTTCTCACCTGTCTCAGCAAGACGTGGTTCAATTAATTCTTGATAAACCCCAGAATAAGTTGTCTTCATTAGAGAAATAAGATAGCGGTTTACATATCCCCGATCTCCAGCTCTATTGTTTTTAATGAATGCTAAATCTTCTCTTTCTTTCACTGACATTGTCCGAAAACCAGAATAGGCTTTTAACTCTTCCTGGTTGGTAACGAGTAACTTATAAAAATGTTTATGCCTCTCACTCAATCCATAATACTGCTGATTGGCAGTACGAATCACCCTAAGCACTCCCTGAAATTCTGACAAGGGAATGCCTTGCTGCTCCAATAAGGCACTCACTTTTAAGCTTTCTAAATTGAGAAAGGACATAATCCATCTCCTGTTTTCCAAACAGGCTCTAAATATTTTTCAATGCCTGTTCTTTTGATTCATAAACTGAGAATAAATAATCCATACCTGTTGCTTGCACCGTTTGTAACATGACAGGTGAATTAGCCAGAATCGAAAAGCTGATATCTATCTCTGACAGTTGTTTGTATATAGCCATTAATGTCCCAATTTCTCTACTACTCAACCAATTCTGATGTCGCATATCCAGCAAGACATGTTGATATTGAGCAAGTTCCAGTTGATCGAATTGATTTTTGATTTTTTTTGTATCTTCCAATGAAGTTTTGAAGCGAATCAAAGCGACATCGTTTTGGTTTAATGTTTCTATTTCCATAATACCCCCATCCATATTGTGTGAAAAATATACCTATCTTCAAACGACAGGGAAGCTAACATACCTTAAAAAAATCATGAATTTTGTTTCCGTTAAATTGCAGCTTTTGTCACTCATGATTTTTCTAGATTAGTTATCTTACTTAAAACAGATGAGAAGCCTCATACAGATCTTCTAATACTTCTTCATTATCCGTTCCTTCCTGCGTTTTTTCACTTGTGGCTTTTACATTTTTCAATGGTAGCTCTTCCGTTTCCGGATTAATCAGCGAATCGGTTACCACTGAATTTTCTGTTGTATCTTCCAGTAGACGTTCCGGGAAGCGTCCTTCCGGGACACTTCCTTCCGGGAAGCGTTCTTCCGGGAAGCGCCCTTCCGGGAAGCCTTCTTCTTCATCATCAAAAGCAAATAAACTCCCAATCGTATATATTTCTTCTACCTGTTGGGTTGGGATGGAAATCTCAACTTCTTGCTGGGCATCATTTTCAACTAGATCAGGAGATGACTTTTGCTGTGTGGCTGAATCATCGCTTGCCGATAAATCACCAGGATGTTCCCCAGTGCCTGTCAGTTTTTGATCTATTTGGGTTTGATGTTCTATTTGCTTTGTGGCTTCTATCAAGAATTGTTCTCTTTCTTGTTGATCTTCTATGAAGAAATCATCACTTGCTGATGCAGAAGTTTGTCCACCAGGTGTTGTAATCATATCTGATGAAAATCCAATCACCTCGCAGAGTATAGAAATTAAGGAATCTTCATGATCCAGTGAATGTATCAGATAAGAAGGAGATTTGATGTGAGTGTCCTTGTCTTGAATCACTCCGATGGCCAGGTCAAGTTGCAGCTTGTGCAAAGCATCTATTTTGTAGCGTTCTGGAATGAAGATTAATACGGGAATATGGGAATTTTGTGATTGATTCCGCCGTTTCAAACATGCGAGGATTGACTGGATTGAGAATTGATTATAAGGGATAATGAGTAAGTCAAACTCTTTATTTTGAAACTCTTCTGCTTCAGGTAAAGTGGAGGACATATGCATCCGGACAAATAGCTCAGGCTCATCAACACTAAACACTTTCTCTAAAACATGGGTAGGCATTTTCGTTGTTTTTGCGACAACACAGACATTCACTTTTACCAGGCGTTCTTGGATTGCTGTCCTGCTTTGTATACCTTCTACTTGAAAATAATTTCCAGGATAGTGATGTAGAATTTGATTCAAATGGGCAATACCACAACCGAGTATGTGTTGCTCCAAACAATGCAGGGCATGAGTGCCCAGGACTTGCTGATACTTTTTCTTAGGGGATAGAACATGCTGTTGGGCATACTTCTCCATTTTTGTGACAATCACACCAGTTTGTTGGTTCAGACCCTTTATTTTTTTTGTAATGGTCCGTTTTTGTCGAGCCAGTTCAGCCAGTTCGGAGAGTACCACAGCAGCGCTCTTTCTTTGCGAACTTTTTCGGCCAGGTTTCAATTCGTCCAGTCCTTGCCAGATTGAGACTTTTTCATTGAGCCGTTCTGAGAAAGATTGGTGTTTTTTCAGGATTTTCACCAAATCGTAGGTCGAAAAGGAAGATTTGGTCCGGAGAGAAACTTGTTTTTGCAGCTGCTTCAAACGATTTTTCTGACGTTTTAAATCAAGAATCAAATATTTTCGTTTACGCTCCAATCCTTGATATTCTTGCTCTTCCATGCCTCCTACAGTTTCGGCATAATGTAATTTTTTCTGAGTTTTCTGTAGTCGCCCAGTGAGTTGTTGTATGGTCTGATCAAGAATTTCCAGTTCCTCGGCAATTTTTTTTGGATTACGATCCAACTGTTGTTGTTCTTTTCTGCTCACCACAGGCAACTGGCGAATGCACACATTAACAAGCAACTGGTTATCGGTATTGTCCCAAGCATTGTAGATGATGATGTCATATTCTTTGAGGACATGTCTGTCTGTGAAAAATTTTTCTAAGGTCACCTCCTCTGAAGGATGGACCTTCTTATTTTTAGCAGCAAACTGCTGGTAGAGTTCCTTCAATATTTCAGAATCGATGTGAGCCAGATTGCTCTTGCTATACCCAAACTTAACCACTTGTTCGATAGATTGCTCACCGAGGTCATCAATGATGAGAATTTTGACAAATCTTTGCATGACCGAGATGATCGCATGAACTCCTACTGTTTTTTCTAGAGCATCCCAAAGAAGATGTTTCAATCCTCGATAATATAATTCCTGAATACTGACCATCTCATCAGTGAGATGGTCCAATTTTTGTTGATGCTGTTGGATGATAAGCAGATTATTACGGACATGATGCTGTGTTTCTGCCAGTTTTTGGAAATGGATATCACATTCTTCGGTTTCGTTTAGCGTTTTTAGATACAAGAAACGTTGATCTAACTTGGTTAACCAGGCTTCTTCCCTTTGAAACGGCACCATTTCTGTTGAAGAAGGAGCACCTTTGACTTCAAAAAAATCAAAGGTTTCTTTGTTTTTAAAAGGAACTTTGGGAACAACCGGCAGAGAGCAATGATATCGTAAGATATAATCGAATTCTTTTAATTTTTCCTCTGGATAATCAACACGGGCAATGGTTGCATTCATTTTAAATGCTGCCATTCGTTTGTTTAAGGCAGCTTCATACAAATCATAGAAATCATCTGGTAACAAAAGCAAAACCCGGATATCTGTTTCTAAATGCTGGAGCAACCCTGTGAATTCTACTGGATCATTGATTAAATTTGCTTTTGGGATATCTGCTGCCATGTCGCTCTTTTTGTTTGTATTGATACCAAGTTGCGTTTAAAAAAGTGACATTCCAGAGTATTCTGTCATTCTGAGCTTGCGAAGAATCTCAATAATTTCAAAGAGATCCTTCGACAAGCCGCTTCGGCGTACCGTCAGAATGACATATTGTATAC
>JANQHV010000557.1 GCA_028282505.1 SAR324 cluster bacterium
GTTTTGCTAGAGACTTGGGCAGGGCTTCTCCTCCGACCAGAAGAACACGAAGGGATTGTAAAGTATCTATATGCTGAGATTCCAGCAGCCACTTGAGCCGGGAAGGAGTCACCTGCAAAACCGTTATCTCTTTTTGCTGCAATACTTGACCAATGGCTTACGGATCGTTGCGTTCCTGATTGGAGGCCAACAGGATTCGTATGCCATGAATCAGGCTGCACAACAATTCCAACACAGAGATATCGAAGGTGAGGGTTGTTAATCCATAAATGGTGTCTGTTGGACGAATGGCAAAAGTGTCAGGAAGATTGGCCGCAAAGCTGATTACATTGCGATGCTCAATCATCACTCCTTTCGGATTGCCTGTGGAACCGGAGGTATAAATCAGGTAAGCCAAATCAGAAGGTTTGACGGTGACATCCAGATTAGTGGTTTCTTTTGTGGTAATTGATGCCAGTTCAACCACTTCCACATATGGAGGTAAAGCAACCCTGGTTCTCACTTCATCTTCCGTCAGCACTACTTTGGTCTGACTGTCTTGTAGAATGTATTCAATCCTTTGGGCTGGAAAATTGGGATCAATGGGAACATAAGCACCACCTGCCTTGAGAATCCCCAAAAGAGCAACCATCATCCATTCTGTACGCTCCATCAGTATAGCCACCCGGACATCAGCGGTAATTTGATATTGCTGTCTCAAATGATGAGCCACCTGATTCGAGCGTTCATTCAGCTGCCGGTAAGTTAAGCATTCCCCACCACAGCTTATCGCAATGACTTCCGGGTTCTTTTCCACCTGCTCTTCAAACAAGTCCACCCAGCTTTTCTCTTGAGGATAATCCATTTGGGTCTGATTGAACGTTTCTAAAAGCAGTTGTTTCTCTTGAACAGGCAAAATCTCAATTTCAGAGAGTTTTTGCTCAGGCTGTTGGGAGATTTCCTCCAAAATTCGAATCAAATAGCCCACAAAACGCTCTATGGTTTCAGGTTTAAAAAGACTACTGTCGTATTCGAAGGTAAGGTGCAACACACCTGCTTGCTCGATCACATCCAAAGCTAGATCAAACATATAGCTTTGCTTCTCAAAGCAAGGAGTGATCTCCAACCCCTGCATTTTCAGTATTCGCTCATCTGCTTTTTCATAGGAAAACATGGTTTCAAAGACAGGATGGCGGTTTGGCGTCTGTGCCAGCTCTAACTTTTCCACCAGCCTTTCAAAAGGATAGTCTGGGTTGGCATAAGTTTCTAAACAAACGGTTTTCACTTCTTGCAAAAAAGAGAAAAAGTCTTTATCCCCAGTGGGATAAGCTCGCATGGCCAGGGTATTGGTGATCATTCCCACAATCTGATTGAATTCAGCAAAAGGACGATGGGAACTGACGGTTCCAATCACCACGTCGTCCTGGCCCGTCAAACGGAAAAGCCAGATATAATAGGCAGCAACCAAAACCATGTATAAGGAAACCCCCTGTGACTTTGCCAAAGCATGCAATTCAGCACTAGGGTGTTGGATAGAAAAATCGGCTCGGCGAAAATTGGACTCGGCTCCACGGGGATAGTCCATGGGCAAATCAAGAACGGGCAACTCCCCGGAAAGATGCTTGAGCCAATAGGCTTCCTGCTCGGTAAAAGCCGGACTTTGAAAAAAACGGTTTTGCCAGGCAACATAATCTTTGTACTGAGCCTTCAAAGCAGGAAGAGGAAGACCTTGATAGAGCATCATAGATTCTTTGGCAAAGACACTCAACGAAAGACCATCAAGAATGATGTGATGGGCATTGACTATGAATAAATACCGCTTGTCAGGAAAGCGAAACAAACCCACTTTCAATAAAGGTGGTTGGAAGAGGTCAAACTGTTGGATAAAGCTGGAAAGCAATTCTTCTACACTCCCCTCTCTTCCTTCCTCGACAATCAATTCAAAGGGGACTTCTGGATGGACGCGACAGACCCATTCTTCTCCTTCAATCAAAAAGCTGCTCCGCAGACTCTCATGACGCTTGATCATCACCTGGATGGACTGTTCCAATTTCTGGATATCCAAATCCCCAGAGAACCACCATGCGCCGAAAAGATGATAGCTTTCTGTGCCTCTGGCATGTTGACTGATGATGAA
>JANQHV010000291.1 GCA_028282505.1 SAR324 cluster bacterium
CGAAGTCCGGCAAAGCACAAAAGCACAACAAGACCTGTCCAATGCCACATATCCATGAGTAATAGTGTAATCCAAACAACCACAGTGTTGTTCATGTCGTAGTTGATGTGAAACCAACTGGCTATTTCAAACAACAATCCCGTATTTGGCAGGGTCAGTGCTTTCCAAAGATACCCCACAACAATGAATGGCGTGAGTAATGGGATGGCTATCAAGACAATATAGACTGAAGACAGAAATCCTCGCAAGGGTAAACGAAGCGCGATGTACAAACCCAATGGTATTTGAAAGAGCAACGTTAGCGCAGAAAAGGCAGCACTGCGTAACAGGGTACCCCAGAAACTGGATGATGTGAGAACCTGCTGAAACCATTTAGTACCAACCCAAAAAAAGTGGTTTCCTGCAAACGTATCGTGGACAGAGTAATAAGCTACAAACGCCATTGGGATGACACCACAGAGCGTCATGACAAAGAGCGCAGGAGTAAGGAATACAAAGGCTAGTCTATTACGCCGTTCATTATACATGGCAATTGGTTCTCAACGAAAAGTTCACTGGTTTGCTACCTAATACAACACTTTGATCGAAAATAAGTAATCATTAAGATATCTCCATATTTACTGTATATCTTTTCAGCCAGCGAGTTGATTACTGATATGATTTGCTAGTCTTAAAGATAAAGCCGCAATGGTTAATGTTGGATTGGCAGTCGCCCCGGTAGGAAACACGGCGGAACTGGCAATGAATAAATTTTTATGATCGTGACACTGAAGATTGGCGTCAACCACCGATGTTTTTGGATTATTTCCCATGCGAGTAGTTCCCATAATGTGGCCAGAACCCCATACTACAGGCACATGAAAAATATGACTAGCCCCCATTTTCTCAAAAACAAACTGGTGAAATTGTTTCATCGTTTCTACCCCCTTAAGGGAGTAAGCATCATGGGAGTAGTAAAGTTCGGGGTGGGGAATTCCTAATCCATCTCGTTGTGTTGAGGAAAGTGTTACCCGATTTTCTGGATCTGGTAATTGCTCGGTTTCTCCTATAAAAAGCAGTTCCCGGTTAGCCCGATCCTGGAGAGCTTGTTGAAGTTCTTTTCCGGTCAGGTTTGCTTCAATCAATGCTGTTATTGTGCGATCAGGTCCACTAAACACATTACCGCCTGAATTGAAGATCTCTACTCTAAAGCCTCCTTCTGTTTTTCTTGATGGTCTGTCCCGGAATGACATAATCACCGAAGTACTTTGGGGGCCATGATAAAGTTTCATATTTTTGTTGGCTGCAGCAAAGCTGAGTTGTAAGGGATGATCCATCAGGTTTCTCCCCACCTGATCACTACTGTTGGCTATACTCCTTTGACCATCAGTTGCTGACATCAGCAATAGTTTGGGTATTTCGATGCCGTGTGCGGCCAAAATAAAGTACTTGCCTTTGACCTCATGTTCCAAACCATCCCAAGTTTTATAATGAATTTGGCTCACTAATCCATTTTCATTAACAGCTACGCGGGTTGCCACAGATTTGGCACGTACCACAGCACCTTGATTTCGGGCTTTATTGACATGAACAATTGCTTCGTACTTGGCTCCTGTTGGACACAGGGGCATACAACTGCCACTACCCTGACAAATATTCGGATTTCTGGCAGCACGGTGTGGTTTGATTTCAACCTCAACCCCACGGAATTTTTGTCCTTTTAGCATTTTGGCCATTTCCAAATCGAGAAAACTTTGAGTCTGTGAAGGATAGGGATAATCCCCACTGCGTGGTGAACCAAAATCAATCGTGTTATCACCGGCGACACCCAATTCATGTTCAGCGGCAAGGTACCAGGGCTCCAGATCTTCATAGGAAATCGGCCAGTCCATACCTACTTTATAAGTACTATACATACGAAAATCTGTTGGCATAAATCTAGGAGTAAGACCTTGCCAGTGCCAAGTGGTACCACCAACACGTCGTTCGTAGGCACTACGAAAAGTCGCCTTGCCTTTTTGTACATAGTATTCATCCAATGCTCTGGTTGATGGTCTTGGTGCTTCCGGATGATTAGGATATGGGCTGTCGGCTCCTTTGCTGGGATCACCATAATAACGCTCCATCAACTGTTGACGATTTTGATTTTCTGGACCTGCTTCCAAGATGAGGACTTTATGATTTTTGTTAGCTAGAAAATCAGCTGCTAATGCGCCGGCAACCCCAGCACCCACAATAACTACATCAAATCTTTCCATTGTTCTCTCCTTAATAATAGTTATTTAGCTAAATTCTGCCAAAGTTGACCTGAAGGAATACCTTTGGGAAGAAGTTTCATGGCTTTCCATACTAATGATTGCTTATAGGCAAAAGCTCTTGTACTAAGAGGAATATCTCCATGTGGTGAGAGCCAGCCAGAATACCAGAGTTTAGTGATCGATTTTGCTATTTTCCATACCTCTGGGTCTTCCATTAACTTAGCCTTAGTAAGATCTAGTGGACCACTAGTTTGAGGAAAACGGGTAGTCTGGAACGTGTCGAGTAGTCTTAACCATACTTCTGAGTTTGAGTACTTTTTCTGGTATTGGTAAAAGCTTTTACCCAAATTGGCATCCAAATTATCAAACCCTGTTAGTTCACGTGACAGTTCCATGAATACGATTAGTTCTTTTTTATCTGAGGTGAGGATTCCACTTTTAGCGGCATTTGTCCAACCGGGTAGTCCAGTCATAGTAATGACACTTGTACCCATTATTGCTAATTTGGCCATAAAATCTCGTCTTGAAAACATTTGTGATTCTCCTTCTGGAAATTAAAAATGTTATCTAGTTTAACTTTCCTATTTTTAGGAACACTTCAATACCAAGTTGCATTTAAAAAATGACAGTATCTTTAAGTCCTCTTCCTTTTTTTGGGAGAGGATTTAGGTGAGGAGGATAAAAGAAATTGCCACTTTTTAAATGCAACTCGTATAAATTGATTGGCCTGACAAACCAATAAAATTGGTTAAAGTTCGCAATAATTTTCTATTGAGGGTAGACAGAGAAGACGAAATAGGGGGAGGTGTTAGAGCAAACAGAGGGGAGTGTTGTTTTTTTATTATTTGAAATCAATTATTTAAATGATTTCAGGTTGAAAGTAAAAAAAACAAATGGAGGGGAGAATAGAGCATTATCAGTCATAATGAGTGTATATATCATTCCCTTCTTTGCTTTTCTTCTGGAAGAGAGTATTACCTCTGGATAACATTACAATTTGCATATTACTCAGTTCTATGTAATTGCTGGTTAGCCATTATGAGAAAGAGGAGATTATGAATAAGAATCAAGCTTGGCATAGTATTGCGAGTTCTGTTGCAGCCGGTATAATCACATATTTCTTACTGGATTTCACAGTAAAAGACTGGGAAACTATCCGGAAAACCGTAATAATCGTGGCTGTAGGTGCTTTGGCCTTTTTCATTGCTCTTTTGACCGGAAGAGCCTCTAAAGATAAGACTGGAGATGATTACCAGAAAACAGAAATTGGAACACGAATAAGCTCACAAGAAACAGTTGAGATAGAAGATGTCAAAGTAAACAAAACTGCTGAAGAAGATATTAAGATTGGAACCGATATATCAACTAATAAAAACGTAAAAATAAAAGGGGTAGAGATCGGCCCACAAAAGGATAAATAATGTCCAGACCAAAGATCCCAACAATAAATTGGAAAAAAGAGTTAGAAGTGCTTGATAGCTATATTAGGAGTAAAGGAGGTGTAATTCATATTAGAACGACAGAAGATTCTCCTTCTTCCGCTTTTTGTAAGGCTCTCCGCAGCATTATGGAAAATGCATCTTGGGAAAAACAATGGATCACGATCCAGTTTGATGGGGATAACTCATCTACCCACTATCTCAATGATATGCTTGATCAGCTTGAAATATCGCTTAAATTGGAGCCGATTGAAGTAGCCAATACGGGTTTTGGAATCCATGTTGGAAACGAGATTTCAGCAGAAGGCAATGTTGAGGTTAGCGATGTTAAAATCAGCGTTAATGAGGGGACAAATCTTCGCCGCGAACGAGTCCAAAGAATTGTTAATTTGATAAGACAAGATGCGGACAAAATAAGATTAGCAATTATTTTGTTCAACACAGATTCGGAGAATACAAATAAAAACGAGTTAAAAAATTTTAAATCGTGGTTCTTGGATCACGGCTTATTGGATTTAGTAAGTGCAGGCTTTTTATTAATCGGTTTTTCACATCGGAGTAGCGATACGTCGAATTGGCTTCCTGAACCAGATGAAGTAATTGATTTACCTTCTACCTATGATGAAATGTCCGAAGCTCATGCTAAGGAGGATATTGCTAATTTTTTGTTATCCAACGGCTTTGCAGAAACTATTGAGGAAGCTGTCGGGAAATCAATGGGAATAGTTGCAAGCTATCCCTACCCCAAAGACTTACATGCTAATTTTGCAGGTATACTAGCAAGGTTTTCGGCATGGCAATGAATTTATCTGACATCCAACCTAGAGAATTAAGGAGCTTCCTTTCTGCCGCAGGAGAGAAATTTATAAATCCCTTAATTGTACTAGGGGTTGCAGAGTCATTAACTGATGAAGTTGCTATCCAATTAGTAACACTTGTGGGATTGTCTGAAAAAGAAGCAGAAGGCTTTGTTGAAGCTCTGCATTTCTGTGACTTTGTTGTTGAAAGAAATAGTGAATGGCATTTTTCTTCCACTATTTTTAAGTACCTTAACGATGAATTGGGCAAACTAAAGGAATTAGCACGCAAAGGTCACTCGCTACTTTTTGATATTTCGGTAAATGGAGATATTAATCTCGCTGGAGACACTATTCCCCGATACCTGCTGTCAGATATTGGCCGTGCGTATCATAAATCTCCACTTTCTCCAGAGCAAGGTCTCGAGTTTTACGCAAACGCTGCTAGTAAATCTTTTTCCGGATCGCAATGGCTTATAGGGCGTTTGGCTGTAGACCAGCAAGAACGGGGAATACTCCCTACAGAGGCGATTGAACCCTCTTTTCTCCGGGGTATGACTCTATATCGTGAAGGCCAACGAAGGGAATCAGAATATTTTTTGCAGAAAGTAGTAGATAGTACAGAAATTAGAGAAGAAGTAGCGATATCATGTCATATTGTTGGTCGGCTCACTGCTAGAAAGCCTGGTAAATTTAATGAAGCTGAGGAATTGCTCCGCCGGAGTTTATCAATAGGTGAAGAAATCAACCATATTCATCATCAAGCCCAAGCCCTCCACACGCTTGGACAACTCATCGGGAAAAACCGAAACAGAGCCGATGAAGCTGAGGAATTGCTTCGCCGGAGTTTGAAATTATTGGAAGATCTTAACGATAAGAATGGTCAAGCCCAAACCCAACACACACTTGGACAACTCATCGGAAAAAGCCGAAACAGAGCCGATGAAGCTGAGGAATTGCTTCGCCGGAGTTTGAAAATTGGAGAGAAACTGAGAAACAAGAATCATCAGGCACAGGTGCTATTCTCTTTGGGCAAATTAGTTTGGGAGAAAGATGCAGAAGAAGGGAAAAACTTTTTGCTTAGAAGCATTACTATTAATAAATCAATTGGTAATCAGTGGGCCGTTAGAATGGTTGAAAGAGAACTAAATAAAAGAATTACCGAGTAAACCACAAGATTTGATGGCTAACAAATCAATACACCGGAACTTTTTTGCGTCGCTCCTTCGTCGCTCTGCTCCACAAGTCCGGTGATCTCTGCGTTGAACGAAGCCTTCGGCAGGAGTCTCAAAGACAAAGTTAGTCAATAAAGTCATAAATTCCAGGGAAGGGATGCAGTCCAGGTAGGAAATTTTCATTAACCGAGTGATCATTATCCAAGCCAATGGAATCATCTACTCCCTGTGCAGTTCATGCGAATCCCCATCGTCATAGAGAGTCAACGGAGGCCGAAATAGGCCAAATTTTCAGTCAATTTGGTCCATCGTTTCGTCAAACCCACAATCTTTCATCGAAACAAAGCCGAGTACTTTCAGCACTTTGCTTGTGCCGGACGGGTTTTCTGGGCACCCATAAGCAGAGTTGTGATCATTGTAATTACTATGAGTACTTATACAACTCCTGCCGTGACCGGCACTGCCCTCGTTGTCAATTCAAAGCCAAAGAATCCTGGTTAGACAACCGGATGGCCGAACTTCTACCGACGTCTTATTATCATGTGGTTTTCACAGTTCCTGATCAACTGAGGGGCTTGATTTTCCAGAATCAGCGTCTCTTGTATGATGCTCTTTTCAAAACCTCCTCAGCCACTCTTTTGAAATTTGGGAAAGACGAACAGCATTTGGGAGCCCAATTGGGATTTTTGGGCATTTTGCACACCTGGGGACAAAAGCTCTGGTTTCATCCCCACATTCATTACATTGTGCCAGCGGGAGGATTAAGCGAGGATGGAAGCCGCTGGATTGCTCCGAAGTATGGTGGCAATTTTCTGTTTCCCGTTGAAGCCCTTTCGGATACTTTTCAGGGTAAGCTGATCCAAAAGATCAAAAATTTATGGCAGGCCAAAAAACTTCGTTTGGAAGGAAAACTGGAGTATTTGCAAGATGAGCGGGCTTTTGATGAATTGATCAATCGGGCTACGGCCAAACGTTGGGTGGTTTTCACTC
>JANQHV010000591.1 GCA_028282505.1 SAR324 cluster bacterium
ACCCATCCCAGCCAACAGTATTTCGATTGACACATTGTCTGACGTCCATGTCTGACTGAGTACAAATTACCACTCTAGCATCATGCTAAAGTATGATGATCTTGGAACTGAATGGAATCGGCAAAAATTAACCTTTTCCTAATGACCATCACACTTAAACCACATGCAAATCGATTGCCAAGTTTATTTTTTCCTAAGAATTTTTTCATCAAAAAATACTTTTATTCAAAAATATCAGATATTTAACATTTTTGATAATTCCCTCTCCCTGGAGAGAAGGTGAAGGTAAGGTCCCTCTCCCCAGGGAGAGGGACCCTGTTTCCGCGCCTGAGAATAACAAAAAGTAGCCCATATTCTGATCAAGCACCAGTGGAATATTGTTCCAAAAACGATTTTTTAAAGTCCGCATAACTGGATGCCTGGATGGCTTGGCGTGCTGCTTTGACCAACTGCAGGTAAAAATACAAATTATGATAAGTATTCAACCGCATCGAGAGGATTTCTCTGGAAATAAAAAGATGCCGCAAATAAGCACGTGAATAGTTTTGACAAACATGACAGGAACAATTGTCATCCAACGGAGCTGGGTCTTCACGATATCTTGCCTGCTTAATGGATATTTTTCCCTGAGAGGTAAAAAGACTGCCATTTCTGGCATTCCTGGTGGGCAAAACACAATCAAACATGTCGATTCCCGAATCAATGGCCTCCAATAAATCTTCAGGTTCCCCAACCCCCATCAAATAGCGAGGATGGGTATCAGGCAATTCCTGGGCAAACTGCTGGAGGATGTCATACATATCCTGCTGGGATTCTCCCACACTCAACCCACCAATCGCATAGCCATCAAAACCAATATCGAGCAATCCTTCCAAACTATGTCTTCGCAAATCCACATACAGCCCTCCCTGGACAATACCAAATAAAGCCTGTTCTGATGTACGTGCTTCTTTGCAGCGTTTTGCCCAGCGTGTGGTCAAAGCAACAGACTCTTCCATCATTGGGTAAGTAGCCGGCAATTTTGGACACTCATCAAAACACATCATGATGTCTGATCCCAAATTTTGCTGGATTTGGATGGATTTTTCCGGTGACAACATGAACGTATCCCCATTGATATGGCTCTGGAAAACCACACCGTCTTCTGTTTTTTTGGTTAATTTGGCTAAAGAAAAAATCTGAAATCCACCACTGTCTGTTAAAACAGGTAAGTGCCAGTTCATGAATGAATGCAATCCTCCCAGTTGGTGAATCAGCTCATCGCCTGGACGCAAATGCAAATGATAGGTGTTGCCTAAAATGATTTCGGCTCCCAACTCCTGCACTTCTTCTGGAGTCATCGCCTTCACGGTCGCAGAGGTGCCCACGGGCATAAAAATAGGGGTGTGGATTTGCCCCCGGGGCGTGACAATGGTCCCTGCCCTGGCCAATCCCGATTGCGCTTGTTTCTCAAATGTAATCATAGTTGTGCCATGCCCCAAACTGTTGTGGTTAAAAAAAAGCTAGATTTTCGGAAGCACTCAACACAGCATCGGTATAGAACCTATCCAGGGATTGCCATTGGTCATTTATCAAAATCTGAGCGGGACGGTAATCAGCTTTGTAACTCATTTTGGGTGAATCCTCCACCCAATACCCCAAATAGAGCCAGGGACGATTTTGTTTTTGGCAATACTCAATTTCATATAAAATCGAATAAACCCCTAAACGCCGAGAAGCAAAATCGGGGTCAAAAATAAAATAAACAGAACTGATCAGGGTGGGTAAATGATCGATCCAACCAATTCCAATCAAAACATCATCCAGACGATATTCAATCATTTCTGTATTGACAGGAGTATTGATGAGAAAATTTTGGAACTCCCACACATCAGGAGCTTGCTCAGCATGATGCCAATTTATCTGATATTTTTGATACAATTCAAAACTTTCTTCTGTGAATTGTACCGGGTGATGGGTAATATGCAGTTCTTGATTTTTACGCCAGACACGGCGTTGGCTCTTGGTGGCACGAAATGCAGTGGCATCGATGCGAATGGGAATGCAGCGTTTACAGCCTTGACAGACAGGATGGTAGATGGAACAACCACTCCGTCGATACCCGTGGTTGAGTAATTTTTCATACATCTCGCCTGGCAGCGATTCCACCTGAAAAGATAAATTTTCCCAAACACCCTCATCACGATAAGGACAAGGGCCATTATTGGTTCGATATAGCTGAACAGCTTGTGCCATATATCCAGTGGGTTTAAGGAATGAAGAAACAAAGAAAATACCATCGCAATTCCGGTACTTTCCTTCCTTCTTCCTTCCTAATCAGGAATACCGGTTGCGATAATGGTGACAGATACATCATGTTCCTGAGAATCCAATGCAGTTGCCCCAAAAATCAAGTTGACATCCTCATCAGCAAGCTCTTCGATGGTACTCACCGCAGCGTTGATTTCAAACAATGTCATGTCTTTACTACCAACCACATGGATCAGAATCCCTTTTGCCCCACGAATATCTGTATCCCGCATCAATGGGCTCTCAATGGCATTCTGTGCAGCACGTACCATCCGGTCTTCTCCTGTTGAAGTCCCTTTGCCAATGACAGCAGCCCCCATGCCTTCCATGATGGTTTTCACATCCGCAAAATCCACATTGATTTCCCCCACATTATTGATCAAGTCAGTAATTCCCTGAATGGCATTGATCAACACTTCATCGGCCAGATGGAATGCATCCAATAAGCTGGTAGATTGGGTGGTGGCATCCAACAATTTATCATTGGGAATGACCAGCAGTGTGTCCGTATGTTGACGCAGATGCTCAATTCCCTCTTTGGCAATACGCATTCGTTTACGGCCTTCGAAGGTAAATGGAGTGGTTACCACACCCACCGTTAGAATTTCCCGTTCTTTTGCAACTTTTGCAATCAACGGCAAAGCTCCAGTGCCCGTTCCTCCCCCCATGCCTGCTGCAATGAAAAGCATGTTCGAATCAGCAATACTATCTTCAATTTCTGACATGCTCTCTTGGGTAGCTTTTGCCCCCACTTCGGGATTGGCACCCGCCCCTAAACCACGGGTGACATTTTTGCCTAGTTCAATTTTTGTATGAGCCAGGCTGCTGTTTAAGGCTTTGAGATCTGTATTGCATGAAACGAAATCCACATACTGTATGTTCAGATCCACCATTTTGGTGACCACATTACAGCCACCACCGCCTGCTCCCAATACTGTAATTTTGGGGGTAAAATTTTCCGGTGTTGCAATAAACGCACTTCCTTCTGTTACTTCTGCCATAATATTTTCCCATCTCACCTAAAGATGTCCATTAGGAGTTCTCACTCCAAATCAAACTCATCACTCCTTCTGAAAAGAAGGAAAAGAATTGAAAGCCCACACTACTCCAAAATTAGTCTTTTGCATCATCCCCTGAAAGATGCTATCTTTGAAAATCACCATACTCAAACATTCATTGATGGGCATGATCATATTTTCGCCCAATAAACACTTTTCATATACTTAACACAAATGTTCTCTGAGCTTGTCGAAAAGAATACGCTGGTTTTGCTTCGACAGGTTCAGCAGACTGATAAGCTCAATAGACAGAATGGCCGAACACACGATCATGCCCTTCTTGATTAACAAGACTCATTGTTTTGACTGATTTTAGAAAAGTAAAAACATGGCTGATAATACTATTCTTGATCCAAAAACAAAACAGAAATTGGATCATCCGAAACAATACAAAGTATTGCTGCATAACGATGACTACACTCCCATGGAATTTGTAGTCATGGTGTTAGCGGCTGTTTTCCAGATGGATGAAACACAAGCTATTCATTTGATGCTGCACGTTCACAATTATGGTACTGGGGTATGTGGCATTTACAGCTACGAAGTGGCCGAAAGTAAAATTCACAAAGTGCATGAGCTTGCCGAAGAAAACAACTATCCACTTTTATGCAGCATGGAAGAAGCTTGACGTCATTTTGACCACATTCAAATCAGGCAAAAGGTGTCAAGTTTAACTCTTGTGATGCAATCTTTGCTGCAACGGCAAATAATTCCTTGGGAAATTCGGCAAAATGAAACCGTCCATTGTGATGCCACTGAGTTTCTTCAAAAGTAAATCCATGTGAAGTCACTTTTTGGAAATCATACCACTCTCCACGAAACAAGTGTTGCAGCTTATCTGCAACTAAGTAATTCTGGTCTGCATCCTGAAAACTCTGATTTTTTTTGGCCAATGCTTCACTTTGCTCGACTTTTCGAAAAAATATACGAAAATCAAACTTACCCCACAAAAAATAAACCATACGGAGGGAAGATTCCTGATCAAAAATGAAATAACTGTTACCATCAACGATATATTTATTCACAATGTCTGCTCCTTTTCATGAATATTATTAACAAATATGAATAAAAGAGTCACAAATGAGTGTCAAACTATTTTCCGCTTTTTCTCTTCAAGACGACGTGCACTTTCGTTAAGAACTCTTTTGCGAAGCCGAATACTTTGGGGAGTCACTTCAACGAGTTCATCGTCGGCAATAAATTCCAGGGCCTGTTCTAAACTCAGTTGTTTATGTGGAATGATCCTGACAGCTTCATCACGCCCAGCTGCTCGTATATTGGTCAATTGTTTTTTAGCACAAACATTGGTGACCAGATCATTTTCACGAGAATTGGCTCCCACAATCATGCCTTCATACACAGGAGTATTGGGGGGGATGATAAAATATCCACGATCCTGCAATTTCCAAATGGCATAAGGAATCGCCGTTCCTTGTTCCTTGGCAACCAACACCCCATGAGTACGGATCACCGTTTCCCCACGAAATGGTTCATACCCAATGACTGTGTGACTCATGATCCCTTCTCCTTTGGTCAGGGTCAGGTAAAGGGAACGAAAACCAATCAAGCCTCTGGTTGGAATACGAACATGAAGACGGTTGTTGACACTGGAAAGGTGCTCCACCTGTTGGATATCCCCTTTCCTGCGTCCCAACTCCTCCATGACAGACCCCATGAATTCATCCGGCAACTCAAGCACTAACTCCTCAATGGGCTCACATCGTTTTCCATGCACTTCCTTAAAAATGACCTGAGGACGAGAAACGCCAAACTCATAGCCATCCCGGCGCATGTTCTCAATCAAAATACTCAAATGCAATTCCCCACGCCCGGATACTTTGAACTCATCCATCGAATCGGTGTCCTCCACTTTTAGTGAAATATTCGAGAGCAGTTCCCGCTCCAGACGTGCACGAAGATGGCGACTCGTGACATATTTGCCTTCCTGCCCGGCAAAAGGACTGTTGTTGACACAAAAGTTCATGGAAATGGTTGGGGCATCCACTTGAATGGAGGGCAACGCCTCCGGGTTTTCGGCGCAGGTTAATGTTTCTCCCACCATTCCTTCGGGAAAACCAGCCACCATCACAATGTCACCAGCCCTGGCCTGCTCCACTTCGGTACGATTCAACCCCTCAAAAAAGAAGATTTTGCTCAATTGTCCATATTGAACCTGTCCCTCCGTATTGATATGGGCAATTCTTTCACTGCTATTCACCCGGCCCTGGCGAATTCTGCCAAGCAACAACCTCCCCAAATAGTTATCATATTGAATATTGGACACCAACATCTGAAACGGTTTATCGACTTGAACATCAATGACTGGAATTTGTTCCAGAATCAGATCTAACAGAGGTCTCATGTTTTCGTAAGGATCTGTCAAATGTTCCACAGCAAATCCTTCTTTTGCAGAGGCAAATACATAGGAAAAATCCAACTGTTGTTCATTGGCATGCAACTCCACAAATAAATCAAATATCTGGTTGAGCGCATTTTCTGGATCTGCCCCCTGGCGGTCTATTTTGTTGATCACCACAGTGGGCTTTAATCCCAATTGCAGCGCCTTACGCAACACAAATTTAGTTTGTGGCATCGGACCTTCAGCGGCATCCACCAGCAACAAAACCCCATCGACCATATTCAGGATTCTCTCCACTTCCCCACCAAAATCCGCATGCCCTGGGGTATCTACAATATTAATACGCACCCCCTGGTAGTGGAGTGCTGTTGCTTTTGCCAAAATGGTGATGCCTCTTTCCCGCTCCAAGGGGTCCGAGTCCATAATGCACTCTTCCCGTTCCTTGTGCTCGGACAAGATTCCTGATTGCTCCAGGAGTTTGTCCAGTAAGGTGGTTTTTCCATGATCTACATGGGCAATGATAGCAATATTGCGTAAATCAGAACGTTTCATTGAGAAGGAATTTTGTGGATAGATTGTAATATTGGATGGCTAATTTTAAGCTTTTGGGGAGTTCAGAAACAAGGGTAGACCCACTAACAACTGTAGCAATTTACTACTCGACAGTCGTAAGTTCTTCTAAGTCATTGATATTATTAGCTTGGCATTATTATTTTGTCATTCCGGGCTTGACCCGGAATCTGCTATAATTTCAAAGAGTTACACTACCTGGATGCCGGCAAGCGGTCGGCGCTCCGGTCCAGCATGACATTAGAACTTACAACTCTTCAGTTTACTATTACTACAGCATAAAATCAATATGGATCAAAAAATTTGGGAAGATTGATGGAAATCCTCAACAATTATTCATTTGGATATACTGCGATTTCCGCTATTGAAAATGCTTTTGTTTGACCACACGAATAAAAGATTGGAACAATTTCATAAGAATCCGTTTTTACCTTCACTTTAACAGTATAGATTCCTGTATCATTGAATGTGTAATAACACCTTGTTGCATGATTACAAGCACCAATCGGACTAAATTCTAAATCACCGGGTTTTTGAATATCCCATCGAATCACATCATATGAAGTATTATGCGCTTCCAGCTCTAAGGTGTCACCTTGATTAATCAAAGTTCCCGGACGTGCAGTTAACTGGACTTTTGCTCCCTTGCGGCAAGTGGAAGTACTCCTGTCATCCAGCTTTCCCTGTGAACCTGCCCCAAAAGGCATGTCCACAAAAACATACTCATGGGTTTTATCATCGGTACGTATGGTTTCCACTCCCTGACGAACATTTTTGTAGACGTGCAGTTCCACTTTATGAACCCCTTTTCCTTCGGAGATAAACATATTACAGATTGCATACTCATCAGGACAATCGTAATACTTGCGACTATTGATTCGCCATTTATAAGTATGAGCATCTGATTCTGTGGCATCCAATGTAATGGTCGTATGATTATCGATCATCCGGCTGCCACGAATTGTGAACTCAGCATGAGCTTCATCGATATCCTGACATGATATCAACATACTGGCCAGTAGACCAATCACGAGTAATAGAATAACAAAATACCTGAATTTCATTTCAATTCCCCCTCATATCGTGTGATTTTCAAGATTGGCCAGATTTTCCCACACATCTTTCTGCAAGGTGAGTCCACTCTGCTTCTTTAAAATCACCTGTGAAATTTATGCAGGATGGGCTGCCCCATCAAGAATTCATCTAAATGGTGATACCAGTGTATCCTCTGCAACAAGCTCAGAGGACATTTCAGTCAAATATATGAAAATATTTATCGGATGAAAATACGATCATGCGCTATGTAGATATTGAATAGCCAGACATGACCTTGGATTGCGGACGGCTTGGAAAATTCTTCAAATTGGCTTCAATTCCACAATGGAAGAAGGGGGGCACAACAAAAATTTGTTGTAGTAATGAGTAATGCAGTTTCAGTTCCACAATAGGAGAACGGAATCTTCTTTAAACAACCGTTGATAAACGCGCACTGAAAAATGCAGTGATTATTAATCAGTGCGCATTCGAAAAAAGCTTCCCCAAAAGTTGGCTACATGCGGTTGCCATGAAACATGGTGCTAACGATTACAAAGGCTTAACAGGTACACAAATATCAACAACATGTTTCCGTTCCGGGTGCTCTTTCGGGTCATTGTGACAAATTTCGTAACAAAGACGACTATCTGGTTGATACCCACTTTCAGGTAACCAACCTCCCATGATGGTGTTCCAGGCCTCTTCAAATTGATCACTGGTGATTTCAAATTTTGCCACAGCAAACTTACCACCAGGAATAACCATCTTTCCTATTTCTCCTTCGACAGGAGTATTTTCCGGTACGGTAATACATGCACTTGTTCTCAGTTTATCCTCATCCGTAATTTTGGGATCATCATGGTATACAGATAACACCTTTGTTTCAGGAAAACGTAAAAGGTCTCTGGGACCGGCCCACTTCATCAGTTTTTCAAAGAGCGTCTCAAAAAGTTCATTATCTCCTTTATAACTACCGATATGGCGGACATAGGCTGCATGGAATTCGGGCATATCTTTGATCTCGACTTGGATTTGATGTTCTTCTTTCATATAGATTCTCCATATTAGGTTTTGGGTTTCTGGATTAACAGAATAGGAAACATCTAAATAATAGGATGGAGAACCGGAAAAGTCTTTTCGATCTTTGCTAAGTGTTTTGCTTTCCTTGCTATTCGTTTTGCGAATCTTGCTATCTTGAAGATATCCTCCCGAACGCCATTCACTCGCACTCATGCAATAGCTTTCTTTGAATACCCTGGCAAACGCTGCTGATCCTGAAAAGCCACAATCGAAAGCAATTTCAGTGATTGATTTTTTCGTATTCTTGATAAGCTGATAAGCGGCCTTTTCAATACGAAGCCTTTGGATAAATTGATTTAATGTTTCCCCTACCATAGCCCGAAAAATTCGATGGAAGTGAAATCTGGAAAAATTAGTGACTTTGGCGATATCTTCAAGGGAAAGTTCTTTTGCGATGTTCACCTCGATATAGTCAATGGCACGATTTATACGTGACATATATTCCTCTCTTAAACGCTCATTTTTAGGTATCATCTGTCTGTTTGTCACATTATCTCATTTTAAGTTTTAACACCTGGATAACTTGCGGATGACCTCCCCGGATTTGGAATCCGAGAGAGAATCTCAATAATTTCAAAGAGATCCTTCGACAAGCCGCTTCGGCGTACCGTCAGGATGACATATTGTATACTTTTAAACGCAACTTCGTATGAATACTTCCGTGCAAGTCTTTTTGTTATTTCAACGACTTGCCGCAGAGAGTAAACCTTCAGGAACAACTTTGCAATTTGTATATTGATGTTCGCAACGGTTTGTTGCCTTAGTACTGCTAATCAGAAATAAGTGTTCAAATTCTTGTTGTGACAGTCTTACTTTTAATCCTAATCTTACTCTTAATCTCTAGAAATTGAGGGATTAAGATTAAGAACAAGATTAAGATCTCATGTTACGTGTATGTTTTTTGCGTAGAAGGTTGATTCTTATTCGCTGAAGGCGAAATTTAATAATAGCCTGGGGTCAGTGAGCAAAGCGAACGCCACCCCAGGAAGAGAACCCAACCTAAAATAGCAAACGCTGAAAGCGTTTATTAAAATTCATAACACAGCAGCCAATTAGTTTAATCAACTCCTTCAGAGTTGGGGGTCCCAGAGATTCCTAGCCCCAGGGTGGCACTTCGTTGACCCTGGGCTAATATAAATTTCTCCTTCAGAG
>JANQHV010000649.1 GCA_028282505.1 SAR324 cluster bacterium
AGCACCATCCCGTCGAAGCAATTGAGCGTTTCCAGGAGGCGTACATCCATCAAACCTATTCGGAAAAACCTTCTCCTGCTGAAGTCACTTCAACAGGTAGGGGAATTCTTGATCAGATTTTACAGGAAACCGGAATTTCTCAAATATTGAATCATCCTTATTTACGTCTGAATGTGATAGCAACCCGGAGTAAGTGGCCGACGGCATATGAGCATGCAAACTTGCTAAAGTTGGGACTTCTGCTTCCTGGAATTTCTAATGTATTCAGTAGAAAAAGCTTGGATCTCTTTTTTGAACGAGTGTTGTTTTATCATCCGAATTCTCCACCGGCACTGAGCAATCATCATAATTTTCATGTTCAGTGTTACCCTTTGTCTTCAAACAATACAAGGCCGGCTCTGTTAGCTTCGGGCTCAATACCAATGGTGATGGAGGGAATCAAGGATATTTCTGAGGCACGAGAAGGAATATACCGTGATGGCGGGATTATTGATTACCATATGGACTTACCTTTGACACAGGAAGATGACATTGTCTTATTTCCCCACTACACCGACCGGATCATTCCAGGCTGGTTAGATAAATGTCTTCCTTGGCGTAAACCTCTAAATATTGACAATACACTACTGATTTGTCCCTCTCATGAGTTTTTGGCACAACTGCCTTATGGTAAAGTTTCAGATCGAAAAGATTTCATAAAATTAATGGGGAAAGATAAAGAGCGGTTTACTTACTGGAATGAAGTTGTGGAAAAAAGCCAATGGCTGGCTGACGAATTCTGGGAATTGGTGCAAACAGAAAAAATCAAAGAGCGTATTCAACCACTCGCTCCATAATAATGCTGAATGGGATCAAGAAATGTAAAAGTGCTTATTGGCAGACCAATTTGGACTACTCCTTTTTTAAATCTCGATAAAAATTTTCATGAACCCCAAGGGCCAGCAAAATGCGCGTTTTAGGATTCCATTGGTAGGCCAGCAAGAATTGTTGATTTACACAATCAAATTTATGAACAAAAACCCCAGCTAAGTCACCTTTCTTTTGAATGCCTATCATTGGATTTTCAACGATTTCATGAATGGCTTGATTCACCGATTTTTTTTGATTGATGTGAAGTTTTTTATAGGCTCGCTTGAATAGGGGTTTTTGAAAAACTTGAATCTTATTCATCTGTTCCTTCTGGAACAAAAGGTTCCGAAAGGTTCTGATCCTGATTTTTAGAAATTAAGATGTCTCGGACAAAATCAATGGGTAAGTCAGGATTTTCCAGTGCGGCTTTTCCCACTTTAGCCCAAAACTCAATTTGATTGGCTATGCTTCTACATTCAGCTTTAGCTGTCATCTTGGCAGCTTTGTAAATCTCATCATTAATACGAATGGAAACACTCATTTTCCTCCTTTGGATTGATTGTAATGCGATTGTATTCAAATTACCACAAATGTATTAAAGCAGCATCAATTTTTTCTGATTATTTATTTTTGTCTTCAGGCAGTTGAAAAAAACACTTAAAATGATCCCACCTCAGAACCTGTTTGAAAAACCTGATTCTGCTGCAAAATCGCCTCATTGGCGTCTATTTTGAGAAAATTTTCGTTAAATAGGCCAACTATTCGCCTTAAATTTTCTCAAAAATCTGCTCAACGAGATCGATTTTTCGCCACGAACCATCTTTTCCAAACAGGTTCTCAGAATCTACTTGAAAGAAATATCATGCAAAACAACATTTTTATCTCAACAGACAAATCATTACTGAACATAAACCTGATTCACAACTTCTTGAAGAGTTCATATTGGGCCGAAAACATCCCCCTAGGGATCGTGCAAAAATCGATAGATCATTCTCTTTGTTTTGGCATCTATGAAAATAGCCAGCAAGTGGGATTTGCCAGAACCGTCACGGATTATGCCTGCTTTGCCTATCTGGCAGATGTTTTTATCATCCCAGAAAAACAAGGCCAGGGATTGGGAAAACGGCTTATCCAGTTTATTATGGAATATCCAGAATTAACAGGATTGAGGAGATGGCATTTAGTCACCTTCGATGCCCAAGGATTATATAAACAGTTTGGTTTTCATACTCCTGATAATCCTCAAGATCACATGCAAATCAAGAAAATGAACATTTATAAGAAGGAACTAGAAGAAATTTATTAAGCAAACTTGGGAATTAAAAATGGTTTTGCAAGTATTCCAAAAATACACGGAGTTTCGAGGACATATACTTCTTGCTGGGATAAACAGCATAAATATTTCCAGATTCAAGGGGGTAGTCCTCTAACAAAGTAATTAAATCCTGGCTTGGATCAAATTGTCTCGGCAGTACTGCGATGCCAAGTCCTTTCAGAACCGCTGTTTTGATCAGACTAAGGTTGTTCACCTGATAGCGGTGCTGAGGTTTGATTTTAATTCGTTGTTTACCATCGCAAAAATTCCATATTGGATTCGGAACATGTAATCCAATGCATTCTTTTTCGTTCAATTGACTCGGATGTCTTGGAATATCACGTTTGGCGAAATAATCCCGACTTGCATATAAACCAACTTCGATAACTCCTATTTTTTTGGCGATCAGGCTGGAATCTTGTAGCACTCTCACACGGATAGCCACATCCACATCTTCCTCAATAAGATTGACCACTTTCTGGGAGAGATCCACTTCCAATGTAATTTCAGGATACTCAAGCATAAAATCTGTAAAGATTTCATCGAGATAGTTGATTCCAACATCAACCGAAGCCGATACCTTCAATTTACCTTTAGGAGTGGCGCGAGTTTCCGCAATATAGTTTTCCGCTTCTTGAATTTCTTCAACAATTCTTTCACAATGTTGATAATACCCTCGGCCGATATCTGTCAAAGAGAGTCGCCGGGTTGTCCTTTCCAAAAGCCTGACCTCTAGTTTTTCCTCCAGGTTTGAAATTCTGCGGCTCAGTGTGGATTTCGGAATTTTCAACAACTCTGCTGCTTTTGAGAAGCTGCCAGAACTGACAACTTTGGTAAAAAGTAAAGCATCATCTGTATTCATCATATTGTTTCATTTTCGGAATAGTTATTTTTAAAATTACCTATTTACAACTATTTATACAACAATGTACACTTGCATTCAAGGGATTGCTATGTTGATCAGAGGAATTGATTAAGGAATTTCAAGCAAAAAATAGAGACCTTATGTATGAAACAAGATATCTACGAACGACCGATTAAAGAAGCGCTTATCCGGATGACTGCCCCTGTCATTATTGGGATGTTGATCACGTTTTTATTCCAGCTAGTGGATACTTATTTTGTAGGAAAACTGGGAACCCAAGAATTGGCAGCAATCAGTTTTGCTTATCCCATTTATTTTTTAATCGTCAGCCTCTTCATGGGAATTGCTTCTGGGGTGTCATCTTCTGTTGGAAAATCGTTAGGGGAAAAGAATACGAAAAAAGCAAAGGCTCTGACAACGATTTCTTTACTTGTATTCATGTTAATGACCCTGTGTCTGGGGATTGGAGGATATTTTATGATCTCTCCAGTCTTTTCCTTATTGGGAGCAACAGAAGAAATGATACCTTTAATTTCTGAGTACATGCAAATCCTCTATCTTGGTATGTTTACTCTGATAGGAGCCTTAACTGGAAATTCTGCGTTAATGGCCAAAGGACTCATAACTAAATCGACAATTGTTATGGGGATTGGAGGACTTGTGAATCTGATCCTTGATTACATTTTGATTTTTGGGATGGGGCCCATTCCAGCTATGGAATTAAAGGGAGCCGCATTGGCTACGGTGATTTCTTGGGTGGTGATTTTGTTGATTATGACAGGCCTGCTGGCAAAAGAACACTTATTATCCTTGACTGCGATTGAGTCGATTAAAACAACAATCACAGGAATTCAAGAAATTTTCACCATTGGCCTTCCCGCGGTAGCTGCACAAATTTTAAACCCCATTGCCATTGCTATCATCACCAGAATTGTCTCGCAATCAGGGGAAAATGCAGTAGCAGCTTATGGAGTGGCAACCAGGATCGAATCCCTTGGTTTGACAGGAATTTTGGCTCTTAGCGTCATTTTAACGCCTCTGGTTGCACAAAATTTTGGATCAAAACAGCAGGCCCGCCTTGATCAAATAGTGAGTTACTCTGGTAGAATGACGGTGTATTGGGGGTTTTTATTTTTTGTAATACTCTTGATCTTTGCTGAAATGATTGGTTCAATTTTTACAGACAATCCAGAAGTCATTCATCATACTAAAAATTATTTATACATTCTTGGTATCTCGTTCCCCATGTTTGGACTGGTCCTGATCACAACTTCCTTTTTTAATGGAGTATACATGCCTAAAGATTCACTGAAGCTGACTCTGATAAAATCTTTAGGGTTCACGATTCCATTGGCCTTTGTTGGTTCGTTGTTCAGTTTACAAGGCGTTTGGATTGGTTTAGCTGCTGCAAATATCATAGGAGGTCTTTATGCCGGAAGACTTCTCAAACAATGGCTTGTGGCCAACAATTCATCATTGGTGGGACACCATCCAATTCACGATTATATCAAGGATTTGAAATACTTATTTTTCAAAAATACTTAATCAATCATAGCATTCTTTGTGTTTCGTTGTGCTCATTCACCATCATTGATTCATTATCTTTAAGGAGGCATTATGAAAGTACTGGTCGTTTATTATTCGCTCTACGGACATATCCATACTATGGCTCAAGCCGTTGCTGAAGGTGTAACCAGTGTTGATGGAGCAACCGTAGAACTCCGTCGGGTTCCGGAAACACTTCCCCCTGAAGTTATTGAAAAAATGGGAGCTGCCGATGCGCAGAAAAATATGGAACAGGTTTCGGTCTGCACCGTCGAAGAACTCAGATCAGCCGATGCCATTATTTTTGGGACACCAACTCGCTTCGGAAACATGTGTGGACAAATGCGTCAATTTTTGGATGCAACTGGACAATTGTGGATGCAGGGGGGATTGGTTGGAAAAGTGGGTAGTGTGTTTACCAGCAGTTCCACTCAACATGGAGGGCAAGAGTCAACGATTCTTAGCTTTCATATCACTCTGCTCCATCATGGGATGGTCATTGCCGGTTTGCCGTATTCCTTTCAAGAACAAACGACGATGGATGAAATCACTGGATGTTCTCCTTATGGAGCTTCTACCATTGCAGGTCAAAATGCAAGAATGCCAATCGAAAGAGAATTGGCTGGTGCTCGATTTCAAGGAAACTATGTGGCCACGATTGCGAAAAAATTGGCAGGGTGATGCCAGAAGAAAGGAATCTTTGCTCACTTAAACAGGTTCTTAGTTCATTTGCTTTGCAACTTTTTGTAAGCTCCATTAATTGGACACTTATTGATGAATCGCTGTTAAGTACAAGTGTCACACTAAAGTACACAAATTCATAATCTTACTCCTGCTCGCTCTGGAGATTTCCTGGCAGGGGTTGGTGCTTGCAACGATCTTGAACGAGTGGCCGCTCAAATGACACTTGCTGATGTGCCGCTGAAACAATTTTTAAATGAAGTTGTCGTACTATACGAAACCGAAACTGTATTTCCAATATTCATGGCAATGGCCTGTCCTACCAAGATGCCCTTAAAAAATTATTGTTTCTCGTGACAGAGTCTCATCGGTTGCAGCTATCGGGAGTGCAGCTGAAAGCGTGAAAAAGAGAAACCGTTAAAATTTGGGAAAAATGAAAAATATTTATTGAGTTTTATTAGCACTCATGTAAGAGTAGTGCTAATAATTAAACGATTATTCTTTCAAACTCATCCTCATTACAGGAAGGAGCGTGTCATGTATTTTTCCAAAAAAGAAACAATTGAATATCCCATACTTCCTCTCAAAAACGCAGTGGTTTTCCCTAACACAGTTCGGCCTCTTTTTTTCAATCGGCCTCAGAGCTTAAGAGGGATTCAAGAAGCCATGACCTCTAGAAGGAAAGTTTTTGTGGTCACTCTCAAAAATCCAGAAGCAGAGCCTCTTCATCGCATCGACATTCATGATATAGGAGTAATAGGAACGATCACCCACATTCAGCAATTACCCAATGGTGCAATCCAGGCCAGGTTTGAGGCTGAGCAGCGAGGGCGTTTAGTCAATTCAATCTTGGACGATTCTTACTTTAAAGGCGAAGTTGAGCCGGTAGAATCAAAAACCTATGATCTTCCGGAATTGCCTCGTATGATTCAGTCTGTCAAAAAGGAGTTAATCAAACACATTGAAATTGAATCAGGACACCTTGTTTGGGATGATCAACTCAATGATGATAACATTGAAGCTGGCGAGTTTGCTGATTTGATTGCATCTCTCTTGAAATTGAATTTGGAGCAGCATCAAGAAATTTTAGAAACATTGGATACCAGGGAACGCTTGGAAAAAGTGTATTCTTATTTGCTAGAAAGAATTCATCAGCGAGAATTCGAGTCAGAATTCAGAGCACGTGTGGAAAAAAAGATGGGACAAAAGCAAAAGGAATACTATCTGAACGAACAGATGAAGGCCATCCAGGATGAATTGGGACAAAACACTGAAAATTCGGAATTTGAAGATTTTGCTCAAAAGATTGAAGCAGCACACATGCCTCCTCGTGTGAAGGAGATCGCAGAAAAAGAACTCAATAAATTAAAGATGATGGGGCAGATGTCCCATGAAGCAACTCCGATTCGAAATTATTTAGATTGGCTCACGAGTGTCCCTTGGACGAAAACAACCGTTGATAACTTGTCCACTGCTCATGCAAAAAACATTTTAGATACAGATCACTTTGGATTGGAGAAAGTCAAAGAACGCATTGTCGAATACATTGCAGTTGCTAATGCAGTGGGTAAGTTGAAAGGTCCCATTCTTTGTTTATCCGGACCTCCTGGAGTTGGGAAGACATCACTGGCCAAATCGATTGCTCGTTCCCTAGATCGTAAATACGCACGGATCAGTTTGGGTGGCGTTCGGGATGAAGCTGAAATCCGAGGACATCGCAGAACGTATATTGGCGCAATGCCGGGTAAGATCATTCAAACAATGAAAAAAGTAGGAACCAACAATCCATTAATATTACTCGATGAAATTGATAAAGTAGCCCAGTATTATACGGGCGGTCCCACAGCTGCTCTTTTAGAAGTACTGGATCCTGAACAAAACAGTACCTTCATGGATCATTATCTGGAAGTGGAGTATGATCTTTCTCAAACATTATTCATCTGTACTGCCAACAATCTGGCTGATATTCCGCTACCATTGAGAGATCGCATGGAAATTATCGAATTATCTGGATATACTGAACTTGAAAAAGTACAGATTGCCAAAAAGTACCTCATTCCTAAACAAAAGGAAGAGAATGGTGTTCAGGACAATCAATTAAAAGTAACTGACAATCAGTTACTGGATGTCATTCGTCAATATACCCGTGAGGCGGGCGTCCGAAGTTTAGAGAGAACCATTGCTAAGATTTGCCGAAAAACAGTGACCGAATTTCAGGAAAAAGAGTTGAAACATCCAGTTTCTTTGAATCAGAAAAAAATGATCTCTTACTTGGGAACTCCTTTATTTCAGTATAATCAAATTGAAGAAACCAATGAAATCGGTATGGTGACAGGCTTGGCCTGGACCTCTGTCGGTGGTGAAACGTTGTCGATTGAAGTCATGACAATGAAGGGGAGCGGTAAAACCCAATTGACAGGTAAATTAGGGGATGTCATGAAGGAATCTGCTCAAGCAGCAATCAGTTATGTAAGGGCTAATGCGAATTTACTGGGAATCTATTCAAATGTGTTTAAGGACTTGGATATCCACATTCATGTTCCTGCTGGCGGTACTCCCAAAGATGGGCCCTCAGCAGGAATTGCCATAACCAGCGCTATCGTCTCTGCATTGACAGGTATTCCGATTTACCGAGATGTTGCATTAACTGGAGAAGTCACATTGCGTGGCAAAGTATTGCCCATCGGAGGTTTGAAAGAAAAATTGCTGGCGGCTAAACGCTCCCAAATCAAAACGGTTCTCATTCCTGAAGAAAATAAAAAAGATCTTACTGAAATACCTAAAGAAATTCAGGGAGACTTGTCCATTCATCCGGTATCCCATGTTCGGGAAGCCTTTCCTCTTTTGTTGGAGCGATTACCGATTGCTGTGAAGGATGAAGAGGTGGAATTGGTGGCAAAGCCATCTGAAATTCCCAGTTCATCCCATTTCGAGATTGATGGATTATCTCCTTCTGGTAATTCACCTCACACGATGGAGCATAGAGTTTCGTAATTTCAAACTTCAGAGGGGACTTTCTCTCATGATTTGATGCGATCAAAGAGAAATCATTCAAAAATTCTCAATGTCAATGGTGTTCGCGCTCAAATGTTAAAATCGAGACTTGATGTTGAGAATTTCAACCTTACAAAAAAATCAGATCGTTTAATCAATTCCCAGTCCCAGCTACAAACCTTTGTAGTGGTCAAGTAAAAATGGACACCTGATCAAGATTTTTTTCCCCTACCGCCCATGAGCACCGCAGGCTAATCAGGGGTGCAGGGGATCGTAGATCCCTTGCCTGCCGAAGGCATCCTTAAGCCACCTTAGCCAACTGTTCCATTTCAAACTGTTGCGGTGATTTGTATCCTAACGTTGAGTGCAAGCGTTTTGGATTGTAAAACCACTCAATATACTGCATCACATCCAGCCGAGCCTGCTGGCAAGTCAAGTACAATTGGTACTCGGTTCGCTCGTGCTTTAGATGCCTACAGCAGCGGATACAATACTTCAATTTGTGAAACCAATCCCTTGGAGGGACTAGCACCCCTAGAACCCTTTCCCGTCTAGCCC
>JANQHV010000654.1 GCA_028282505.1 SAR324 cluster bacterium
CGACCAACTGATGTATTGGGTACAGGATAAGAGGCTTTATCTGCTTTTGAGGAGTTCAACGGCAACCCTGATAAGAATTTTTCCTGTGGCAGGGGAGCCATGTTTTGCTCCAATGATGTCTCTTTATTAGAAGCAGTAGTTGGAGTGTCGGAGCGGAGAAAATATTTTTCTGGAAGAGGTTCCACTTCTGTTTTTATTGTGTCAGGGACAGACGATTCCTCGTCTGATGAAATTGTAGGAAGCTGAAAAGTAGGGTCTACGGGTAAATAGGCAAGAGATTCTTCTTCGACATGCTGTGCGGGAGCAGGAGTTGTTTCCTTAGTGCTGCTTGATATTTTCTCCAATTGTGATGAACTCGCATTTTCCGATTTCTCTGCAACAGATTCGACTTGTTGAGTATCCAGCATTGTTTCGTTTTTGGATATATCTTCCTTTTCTTCCTCCCTTATTTTTTCCTGCGATTCCACTGGATTTTTTGTTTGTCGTGCTTGTTTTTCTTTCTCAAGGACCATACTCATTTGTTCTGATTCCTTTTCCTGGATTAATTCATTGAGCACGTTTATTTCTTCTGGAGGAGGTTCTATTCTCATTTTTTCTTCGGGAGGCTCTGATTCTATTTTTTGTATAAGAGGAGGAGGTTCTGTTTCAACTGTTACAGTTTCTAGAGGCACAGCGGTTTTTTCTTCAGGAGGTTCTGTTTCAACGATTGTCTCAGTTGGTGAAACGACGGTTTTGTTTTCAGGAGGAGGAAGACTGTTTTCAGTTAACGGAGGCGACGATGGCGCAGGAAAATCAAGAAATTCGATTGTAATAGGTTGCTGGTGTACTCTGGTATTGTCGAAGAATGGAGGAAAAAAAAACAGGAGGACTCCGTGCAGAAGCAGGGCCAGCAGTACCGCAATCCCTCTTAGACGCCAAAAATGCGGAAAGGAGGACGGATGGAGGGACAATAAATTAGTTGGAGGAATCAATAACCTTGGGTACCTTGAAACATTGATTTTCTGTATAAGGGCTGAATTGTTCAGGAGATACTGGAGATACCTCAGGCCGATCCTCACGAAAAATAACCAGCTTGCTCTCATCACGATCTACCGATTCAGAAGGAACATCAATGGTTTCCAGAACCTTAAAATAGTCGAGTATTGTAGAAAATTGCCGGGCAAATGTGCGTTTTTCTTCTTCTGTCAGCTCCAGAGAAGACAGCTGCGCGATTCTGGTTACATCTTCGATAGAAAACATAGTATTTATCTCATTTAAACATAAATCATCATTTTAACCTTTGCGGTAGCAACCGTCTCATTATCCACAGAAGCAACACAGTTGAACATCCACAGGTCTTTACGATGAGCAGCAACAGCTACAACAAGAATCAGTTGGTCACCAGGGACCACAGGGCGTTTGAAACGAGCATTTTCAATGCCTCCAAATAAAATTTCAGGGGTCTCTTCGTCTGGTCTTGGGTGAGCAGCGACTCCACCAACCTGAGCTAGTGCTTCTACAATCAAAACACCCGGCATGACAGGATTTTCGGGAAAGTGCCCTTGAAAAAAAGGTTCACTGCCTGAAACATTTTTTAGACCGGTGCAGGAAACACCTGGGTTTAGTTTAAGAATACGATCAATCAACAAAAAAGGATAGCGTTGTGGTAAAATTTTCTTTATCTGTTCAAGGTCAAATACAATATCCATCATTTTTTAGAGCTCTTGAGAGAATTATAATGATCAATTACTTGTTCTGTTAAATCAGCGGTTGTATTACTCATGTAGAGAATGACTTCTGCTGCATTTTTCTCCAAGACCAGATCAAACTTTTCCTTTTTGGCAACTGTACGAATAACCGCTTTTAACTCTTTAAAAATTTTTTCTGTGAACTGACGTTCTTTTTGTCGAAGCTCTTGTTCAAATCTTCGGCTCTTTTGAACTAAGGCTTGTTCTTGTTGCTTCAGTGCAACTTCTTTTTGATGTTTGGCTTCTGGTTTCAAGAGCAAGTTATCACGAAGTTCTTGCACATTTTTCTGTAACTCTTCTTGTTCTAATTTTAGTTCTTGTTGTTTTTGACGCCCCTCGGCTTCCAGAAGGTTTTTTGAACGAATACCTGTTTCTGATTCATTGAGTGCACGATTCAAATCAACAAACCCAATTTTCAAAGGAGCTGCTGCCAAAGTGTGACAGAAAATGAAGAAGAAAAGAAGAGCCAGCAAAGGGCGTATGTTTAATATTTTCACAAATACCTCCATAGGTTAATAGTCATGACACAAAAGCAGGATGGAGCGAAAAGGTAAGGTACGTTTCTTAAGAGAATGGGTATTTTAATAAGGCAGAAAAAACAAGTACCAGAGAACTCCAACAGTTCCCAAGGCAAAAATGAGAGCATATTGTTGCAGCACTCCATTTTGCAACCCTCTTAGCATTCCACCAGAAGCACGTGCAATATCTCCAGACAGGTGGACCAGCCGATCAATGATACCCACATCAACCCCCTTCCAAAAGACGATGATGGAACACTGTTTGATTGGTTGGACAATGAATTTATCATAGGCTTCATCGACATGGTATTTATTCAAAGACCAGGAATAAAAAAGCTGAAGTCGAACCTTCAAAGCATTGACTTGATCCAAACTACCCGCATACAGCTTCCATGCAAACCACACAGGAACAAGAGCAGCGACAACGGATATGGCCATGAGTATTATTTCTACAGCAACAGACCCGTGTCCTGATGGAACTTCAGCATAAAATCCTTCAAAATACAACTCCATCCCATTGGGCAAGAAATGCAGAACATGGGGAACACCAAAAAATCCACCAAAAATCGAGAGAATTGCCAAAATGACTAATGGTCCCAGCATAGAAACAGGAGATTCATGGACATGCTCTGCCGTATGTGGATCGACTCTGGATTCTCCATGAAATGTCAGAAAGATTAAGCGAAACATGTAAAAAGAGGTAAGGATTGCTGTGAGAAATCCGATCAACCATAATATCGGATGAGAGGCACTCCAGGTTTTCCAGAGAATTTCATCTTTACTGAAGAAGCCCGCAAAAGGAGGAATACCAGCAATTGCGATTGTGCCAATCAACATAGTAATATAAGTAACCGGTAATTGTTTCTTCAACCCTCCCATTTTCAGCATATCTTGTTCATGATGCAACGAGTGAATCACTGCCCCTGAACATAGGAACAAAAGTGCTTTAAAAAAGGCATGGGTCATGACATGAAAAATCCCCACACCAAAGGCTCCCACTCCCATCGCCAGGAACATGTATCCTAGCTGACTTACGGTAGAATAAGCCAATACTCTTTTGATATCGGTTTGTGTGATCGCGATGGTCGCCGCCATCAGCGCCGTGATAGCTCCAATGATTGCCACCAGGTTCATGGTTGCCGGAGCCAGCACAAACAAATGACTGAGACGGGCCAGCATATATAGTCCTGAAGTGACCATGGTTGCCGCATGAATTAAGGCAGAAACGGGAGTTGGACCTTCCATCGCATCCGGTAACCAGACATAGAGAGGAATTTGTGCCGACTTTCCAGTCGCACCTAAAAAGAGGAACAATGTGATGAGCGTCGCTAGTAAACCTCCAGAGGCCAACACCTCAGGAGCGGCTGCATTGACACGATCAAACGATAAAGTACCAAATGTGATGAAAATCAGCATTGCTGCTGAAAGGAAACCAAAATCACCAATCCTGTTGACAATGAATGCTTTCTTGCAGGCATCGGCTGCCGATTTTTTCTCAAAATAATAGCCAATCAGTAAATACGAGCAAAGCCCTACTCCTTCCCAACCGACAAACAAGACCATGAAATTGTCGCCTAGCACGAGCAACAGCATGAAAAATACAAAGAGATTCAGGTAACTGAAATAACGATAATATCCCTCTTCTTCATGCATATACCCAATGGAATAAACATGAATTAAAAAACCCACACCGGTGATGATCAAGAGAAACAATCCTGAAAGCTGATCTACTTGAAATCCCATGCTTAGATGCAATGAACCCGTTTCCATCCAGGTATAGAGTGTTTCATGGAGAACATGGCCTTCTGTGTTCAGCATGGTAAAAAACAAGACCAGGGATTGCAAAAAAGCAAAACCGACTGCCAAAGGGCCTACAAAACTCACAAAGCGCTTGCCAAAAAATTTACCAAACAGGCCATTGAGAATACAACCAATTAATGGAAACGCTGGAACAAGCCAGATTTGATGCATATACATTTCTCCTGAAAATAGAGGTCAGAGCTTTTGTTATCAATTGCTCGTGCTCCTGAAACACATTTTACCACTTGAGCCAGTTGAACTCATCAACATTGAGGGTCTTTTGGTTGCGATAAATTGATAAAATGATCGATAAACCCACGACTGCCTCTGCCGCAGCAACGACGATGATAAAGAAGATAAAAATAATACCGGTCATGGAGTCCAGCTCTCTGGCAAAAGCGACAAAAGAAAGATTGACTGCGTTGAGCATCAATTCAATGCTCATGAATATTACAATCACATTGCGACGTAACATGACTCCCAGGACACCTGTTGTGAACAAAATGGCACTGAGAATGAGAACGTGTTGTGTGGGAATCATCAGAATTTCCTTAATTTAAACGGCGTTTACCAATAATAACGGCACCAATCACGGCAACCAGAAGCAAGAGAGAAACCACTTCAAACGGGAGCACATATTCCCCATAGAGCAGACGTCCAATCACTGCAATCGAACCTTCTTCAGTCACTTTTTCTACTGTGTAGATATCCTTTGGTCCATACTGGAGACCACTCAAAAACAAGCCGATGATTTGTGCAAGAAATCCAATGGTAATGCCAATGGCAATTACTCTTGGAATATTCAAGCGAAATATTTCTCCCTCTGGTTTAATGTTGAGCAGCATGATGACAAAGAGAAACAGAACCAGGATCGCTCCCGCATAAACCAATATTTGTATTACTGCAACAAATTCGGCATTCAATAGTACGTAAATTGCTCCCAAACAAAAAAAGGTACAGACCAAAGACATGGCACTGTAGACCGGGTTTCGGCAAATCAGCACTCCCAAAGAGCTAGTAACTGCAATCACTGCAAAAAGGTAAAAGGTAAACAGCATATCTAATCCGTTGTATTTGAGTTACGGGGAGAGAGTGAATAGCCAAGATCACTGACATCTTCCCATGTTACCCCTTGAAATGTTTCTACTGTTGTGCCCAGGGAGTTGAAAATTTCAGACACAGATTGAAATTTTGCTGTTTTTCCCAGAGCTTGAATGAGTTCCTGTAGAATCAACCAATCCGCTCTGGTGTGCTGAGGCGCTTTGACGGCGGCATTGATTTTCTGGATGCGATTGTTTTTATTAATAAATGTTCCTTCTTTTTCTAAAGGATTACAGCCAGGCAGCAGCACATCTGCTTTCTCTGCCCATGTGTTGAGCATCGTACCAATGTAGATAATCAGATCCGCTTTTTCTACCAAATCATAAATTTCAGATTCATTTTCAAATGGATTGCCCAATACAAAAACGAGCTTGGTTTTTTCGCCGAGCACTTGTTTGAGCGTGCTATCGTTCTCATTTCCTTTTATGCCTAATGCGATAGATCCTGCCCGATTCGGGCTTTTATCGGTGGTGATCAATGTATCGATGAAATATGGGGAATCTGGTTGTGTCCAGGAGCGGAGCGGAAAGAAAACAGCCTCTGAATTAAAAACATCCTGAAGTAATTTTTTTAACAAAAATAATTCTTCATTACTGGCATGCGTATCGGTGAGAGCAACGACTTCATCTTTTTTGACAGCCAATTGTTTGACCCTATCCTTAATGGCGTCATAAATCTGCTCCCATGTGGCTTTGACCAATGTCCCCTGCACACGTCCCATTGGTTGCATGATTCTGTTTTTCTTATTGCTGAACTGACGCAGGCTGACACGGCCATCATCACACATCCACCATTGATTCACCTCTTGATTTTCTCTAGGCTTCAAACGAAACACAGTATTTTGATCCTGCTCTACGGTAATATTACAACCCGTGGAGCAATGGGTACAGATGGAGTTTATTTTTTTCAGTTTCCATGCACGACGTTTGAAACGAAATTCACGCTCCGTGATGCATCCTACCGGACAAATGTCAGCCATGTTTCCCTGGAACTTATTTGTCATGGGGCGATCGGTAAACGTGTCTACTGTCAATTGATGAGAGCGGTTGAACGTTCCAAATTCATGAGTTCCCGTAATCTCTTCAGTAAAACGGTGACAACGGGTACAATGGATGCAGCGATTGCGTTCCAGCATCACAAAAGTCCCAATATCACGCCACCCATAGACTCGTTTCGAATATTCCATTTCTGAAGCGCCAGAACCATACTCAAACGAGAAATCCTGTAATGTGCATTCCCCGGCTTGATCACAGATGGGACAATCGAGAGGATGATTGACCAGTAAAAACTCCAACACCAACTCCCGGGCTTCTTTTACTTTTTCATTCTTGGTCTCAATTTTCATTCCGTCGGCTGGGTCCATAGAACAAGCGGTCATCAGTTTAGGAGCTGCACGTCCATTTCCCATATCAACTACGTCCACCAGGCACATTCGACAAGTTGCCACAATAGACAAGGCAGGGTGGTAACAATAGTGAGGAATATCAAATCCTGATCGCAGTGCCGCAGCCAGAACCTTTTCACCAGGCTCGAATTCTATGGGGTTGTCATCGAGATAAAATGTTGGCATTACAATTCCTTCAATTTAAATTAGAGGACTTGATCATATTTTCGGTCTGTTGTGCAAAAATGATTTCCCCTCCTTAATTAAGCAGGGGTTAGGGAAGGTTGTCAGTTGATAAGACCAACCTCTCCTAACCTCCCCTTGGTAAGGGGAGGAACAATTTCAGGTGGCCGAAGATATGACCAACCCCAAATTAGATTTGAACAGAAACACTTTCATAGATGTCATTTCCGACCAAAGGGATTTTCAATGAACAAAGATACTGCCAATTGGCATGACTGTTTGAGTAATTGCCAGTCATCAAGCATTCGCAAAATAGGCACGGAATTCTTCAGGATATTTTTCAACAAAGGATAGAATCGGCATGGCACAAGCATCTCCCAGAGCACATAAAGTAGCTCCCAGAATATTGCCACCCACCCTCTTCAAACGTTCCAGCTTTACAGCAGAACCCTGTTTGTATACAAAATCCCGTAAAATCATACTGCTCCAATGAGTCCCTTCACGGCATGGGGTACATTGTCCACACGATTCATGGTTATAGAATTTCACGATCCGATGCAAAAGTTTGACGACATCGGTATCTTCATCAAAAACCATAATGGCAGACGAACCCATCATGCTTTTGGCCTTCATCAAGGAATCAAAATCATAGGGAATATCAATTTCTTCTGGCAACAAGACGGGTGTAGAGGACCCTCCTGGAATCACGCCTTTGAGTTTTTTTCCATTGGGAATTCCTCCTCCCAGGTCATAAATAATATCTTTGAGGGAAACTCCCATGCGCAATTCATAGACTCCAGGCTTATTGACGTGTCCACTGAGACTCACCAAATGGGTGCCCGAATTATTGGGGGTACCCAGTTCTTTAAATGCTTCCGGACCATCATTGATAATGGGAGTGATCGCAGCGATGGTTTCCACATTATTCACACTGGTTGGACATCCGTTAAATCCCGCAACTGCAGGAAATGGAGGTTTGGTTCGTGGCTGCCCTCGCTTTCCTTCCAGAGAATCCAGCAGTGCGGTTTCTTCTCCACAGACATAGGCACCCGCACCAGGGTGGATGGTCATGTCTAAAGGAAATTTAGAACCCCACATGGAAGGCCCCAGCAATCCTGCCCGATAACATTCGTCAATGGCTTCCTGTAGTCGTATCATGGACGGTACAAATTCCCCCCGAACATAAATATAACCGTGGTGACAACCCAGTGCATAACATCCAATCATATACCCTTCGAGAAACATATGAGGGTCTTTGAGCATGATTTCGCGATCTTTGAAAGTACCAGGCTCTCCTTCATCAGCATTGACAACCAAATAGCTGGGCTTTCCTGTATCTTTGGCCATGAAGCTCCATTTGAGACCTGTTGGGAAGCCTGCCCCCCCACGACCACGAATATTGGATTCTTTGACAATATTGACAATCTCTGCAGGCTTCATTTTTAGTGCTTTTTTGAGAGCACTATAGCCGCCTTCTGCTTTATAGCTGGCTAAATCGCCTTTGTATTCAGGCTTTCTGATATTTTTAAACAGAACAAGTGTTTCTTCTATCATGGGACACTTTCCAATCTGTTATAAATTAGCAAACGTAAGCAAGTCTTATGAAGACGATGCTCCAGTGATTGGGAGAAAACGTTCAGGCCATGGATCTGTACCCTTTTCCAATTGGTCAATCATCGTATCGATTTCTTCAACGGTGAGATGTTCATGGTAGTCTTCATTGATAATGACGACGGGGCCATACCCACACGCTCCTAAACATTCTACTTCTTCTATACTGAACAAGCCATCTTCTGTGGTATGTCCGGCATGGATATTCAAACGCTTTTCCAGGTGTTCCAGAATCTCTACCCCACCACACAATGTACAGGAAACATTCGTACAAACTTGAAGATGATATTTACCAGGAGGGCGAAATTTGAACATCGTATAAAATGTCGCCACTCCCTCAACATGGGCTAAGGAAACTTCACAAACTCCTGCAATATGCTCCAACCATTCAGAGGTCAAATAACCTTTATTTTCCTTTTGAGCAAGATGTAGGACAGGCAGTAATGCATTGGCTTTGATAGGGTAGCGACTGAGCAGTTGGTTAACTTTTTTTTGTCCCTCTGGGGAAAACACTCATCCTCCTTACGTATGCAGAATAGATTTCTTTGGTTTTACAGCAAAAAAATAAATCACTAAATTGGTAATAAGCTTATGATTTTTAGCGGAACATTGGCAAAGAAGCAATAAAAAAAACTTTGCGAAGCGTTTCATGAGTATCCTGCCACTCTGAATCGTTGTTAACTTTTTACTCCATTTTATAGCATACGCCAAAGGAGTGAACATAATTTAAAAAGTGCGTTCTCAACGTTATCGATTGTTGCCTGGGTAGAATGAATGGGGGATTTTATTCCACGACAATATGGTTGGAGGCAATAGGAACACTCAACGTAAATTGAGTCCATTGCCCTACTTCAGAATCAATAGAAATCTGGCCGGAATATTCTTCTATTTCTTTGCGAATGACATCGGTGCCCACTCCTCGGCCTGAGATCGTGGTCACGACTTTCTGAGTGGAAAATCCTGGAGCAAAAAGCAGTTGGTAGATTTCATCTGTCGAATCCGGATTTTGTAACTGTTGAGCTTTTTCCTCAGAGATCACACCTCGTTCCAAGGCTGCAGCGATGGTTTCTTGAGGATTAATGCCTTTCCCATCATCACGGATTCGCAAAACGAGTTGTCCTTCCACGATGTTTACAGAAAAAATAACTTGAGCTATATTCGATTTGCCCTGGTTTGCTCGGGTGAGAGGATCTTCGACTCCATGATCAATTGCGTTCTTTACAACCTGATAAAGGGCATTCCACAAGCCATCTAAAACTCGGTGAGGCAAGTGTACTGTCGGGGGATTGGAGCCAATGGAAAACTCTACGGATTTGTCAAGTTCCTTGGCCAACTGAGCAGTGGAGCTATTCAATTTTTCGAAAAGAGTTGTGATCGGAACAGCATCAAAATGAATCAGTCCATGATACAACTGATCAATCAAAAGCACGAATTTTTTTTCTTTTGCAAATAAGTGTTGCCATTCTTCATAAATAGTTGTGGCTTTGCCCAGGAGTTCATAATAATCGGACCGGGAAATGGCCATTTCCTCTTCTTCCGATTCTGCTGAAGAATTATATACTTTTGTACTGATGCCTTCGGCCAGGTTCAATAACAACTGAAGTTGACTGAGTACGTCACGGATAGGCTGCAAGCCATCTGATAGTTGCCATGTTCCGCGCAACTCTCCCAGTTTTGATTCGGCACCATGACACGCATTGCCCAGTGTGGAAAACCCCAGGAAAAACGTAGTGCCCTTGGCTGCATGCAAATGTCGGGAAAGCTGATTTAGCAATTCTTCTGAATCTTCAATGCCAGCATAGCTGGCCAAATTGACATGTGTGTTCACTTCAGGCAAATATTCCCTCAGATTATTGATCACCTCCCGTGGTGCTGTGCGTAATTCTCCCATCAATTCAATGATATCAGCCGCTAATTGCTGTTGTTGCGTGTGTCCATGTGGTTCCAGCCATACCAGCACATACTCATAAATCACTTCTGTTTTGATAGCTTCAAAGCGCACTTCGTAGTTTTGTCCATCTGTCCAGGTAAGCGAAAAAGAAGGACACAGTTTGACGATGTCCTCCGGCATCATCAATTCTACATAAGTTTCATCGTACAAAATATCCATCCAGTTTTGCAAAGCGGTACGATCATTCTCAGAAAGGGATGCCAGCAGAGAATCACCCAGGTTTTGTTGATGAAATGATTCAAATTCATGGAACACTTCTTCATATTTTGGTCCTGTTCCACAATGGGTATAGACGACACAACTGTCCTGACTGGTGATGATTAATGCCGGGAAATCCCGCTTTTTACTTGCAATTTGCTGGTAATATTTCTGGTTCGGAGAATTATTCATGTCATTGTTCAAAAGAAGGAAGAATTATTTTTTGGTATCGAAACCACTTACCTTATGCTAAGTTATATTCAATAAATGTACAAAACTGCAAGCACTCCCTACTTTAAAGTGATTTTTCTTTTTGTATTTCGCACTCTTCAAAAAAATAACTTGAATTATCTTTCGAATTCATATCTTCTTTGATGTTTTAATACGAATCTCTGGAATTAAATTGGTGAGTTATATGCTAAAAGAAAAATCGATTACTATCGAGTCTATTGTGCCAGTTGGACGAAACAAAATTTCCGACTACATGGAACTTGGCAAACTGCGTCTGTTGATGCTGGTGCTGATCACAACAGGTATTGGTTTTTATTTATCTTCCTGGCAGGGACAAAACTTTTTTTTATTGTTCAATCTCTTGTTGGGAACTGGATGTGTCGGCGCTGGAGCTAATGCCCTAAATCAGTGGTACGAGCAAGATGTGGACGCTCGGATGAACAGAACCAAAAATCGTCCTATTCCTTCAGGACGAGTCAGTAGCCAGGAAGCTTTGTATTTTGGAGTGATTATTTCTTTAATAGGGCTGGCTTACCTTGCCTGGACTGTCAATTGGCTCACCACGGCTTTGGGCTTCATTACCTGGAGCTCTTACCTGTTTATTTATACTCCTCTCAAACAAAAAACGATTTTAAATACCTGGATTGGTGCCGTCCCAGGTGCCTTGCCGCCTCTGATGGGCTGGGCAGCAGCACGTGGAACGTTGGAAGTAGAAGCATTGACTATTTTTGCTATTTTGTATTTTTGGCAACTTCCTCACTTTTTTGCCATCTCGTGGATGTATCGCGAAGATTACAAAAACGGAAATTTTCGAATGCTCTCCCTCATTGATCCTACTGGCAAAAAAACAAGTTATCAGTTATTGGTGAATACGTTTTTGCTTTTAGTTGCCAGTTTGACCCTGTTTTTTACCAATCAAGCTGGGTTATTTTATTTAGTCAGTGCAATTGGACTAGGATGCTTATTTTTGATGATAACGTTTCTTTTCTTTAAGGAAAAGAGTGTTATCAATGCAAAACGAGTCTTTTTAGCATCTATCGTTTATTTTCCAATCTTGTGGTTTGTCATGATTCTTGAACAAATCCTGGTGTAAATTATTTACCCCGATTCAGTTCCACCACATTCACAACAGCAACCGCATGGACGGGTTTGATGCCCGGATTGGAATACACGTGGGGTAAATTTCCAGGAAAATAAACCAAATCCCCACTTTTTACTTCTACCGCTTCTCCTTGAATCTCCAGAACCGCTGTCCCTTCCAAACAATAAAAAAATTCATGACTTCCTTTCGGATGGGGCTTTCCTTTCGCATGACACCCTGGCAGCATATTTATTTCGTTGACATTGATATACGGAGCATTCAATGGAGAAAGTAAAGTAATTGCAAATTTTCCTTCATCTTGTCGATTCACCTGCATATCGGTTCGTTGTACTTTGGTGACAGCACTATGGTCTTTACTTTCGATCAAGTCATCTATAGTCACCCCCAATGCTTCTGCTACTTTGGTCACCACGGTAATTGAGGGATTTCCTTTTTCACTTTCCATGTTTGCTAAAGAAGCTCTGGGAATTTTGGCTTTGGCAGCTAACTGCATTTGGGTTAAATTATGTTGTAATCGCAATGTTCTAATCTTTTTACATACTGGATTTGACATCATGCTTTCTCGCTAAGTTAAGAAGGAGTTTTCAATAATTTCGCGTTCATCTCAAAAATCATGTTTATAACCAAATAACTCTCATTTAATAGAATCGTTATAAATGGATGCTAATATATGAACATTATAAAGTAAATATAAATAATTACTTGATTTCCTGAATTCACTTCATTATGTATATGGCTCTGAATTGACTGACCAGTAATATTTAGAACATTTCCTGAAGATAAATCAGGGAAAGTATAAAATCTTCAAATGTAATCTACATAACACGCCCGCCTTGTTGATTACTCAATAAAGTAAAAATCCAATTTTATTAAAAAATTAGAATATAAATAGGAATAATATGTCCGATGCAAATCAAGCAGATGCTCTTGCACTAAAAGTATTCATAGTTACTGTAATTGCTTGCTTTGGGTTTATGATTGCCAGTGTTCTGGCAGCCCATTGATGAGCATGTTTATTGTACAACATAAGCATCATACAGTATTTTTATCCAAATAAAATAGGAGTTTATAGATGTGGGATTTCCCGGTAAGTGCGGCTTCCTTTAGTGGGGAGGTTGATTATTTATTTTATTTAATAACTGCCCTGGTGGGATTTTGGTTTATTGTAGCAGAAATTGCTTTATTTTATCTAGCTTTTCGGTTTCGCAGACGAGAAGGTGTGAAAGCGCTTTACATTACTGGAGAAACAAAAAAACAACTGGCCTGGATTTTTGTTCCTTTAGCATTGATAGTGATGTGCGACTTATGGATCGACTTAGCAACGGTCAAAGTGTGGAATCACATCAAGATAAATCTCCCTCCTGCGGAAGAGAAAGTTCGTGCCATTGGACAACAATGGTCCTGGGTTTTTGTTCATGCGGGCCCCGATGGCAAGTTGCATACAGATGACGATATTTCTACCGTCAATGAATTACATGTGAACGTCAACAAAGTGGTACATTTTGAACTGGAAGCTAAAGATGTATTGCATGGTTTTTCCGTTCCTGTTTTCCGACTCAAGCAGGATGTCATCCCTGGTAGGATCATTACGGGTTGGTTCAAACCAACATTAACTGGGGAATTTGATATCCAATGTACCAAAATGTGTGGAATTGGGCACGGTCTGATGGGAGCAAGGATTTTTATACACACTCCTGCTGAATACAATCAATGGATGGCCAATGCCAGTAAGAATCCAGACAATGCAGTCCAAACCATCGCAATGAACCAAACAAACAGTAACATAGGAGAGGCAAAATGGGTAACACCGTAAATGCTCATGTCGATGCTCATGCCCATGATCATCATGAGCAGGACTTTTGGAGCAAATATGTTTTTTCAACCGATCATAAAATGATTGGTTTTCAATACTTATTCACCGGTTTATTTATGGCAGCCGTTGGTGGGTATATGGCCTATGTTTTTCGCATGCAACTGGCATTTCCAGGAGAATCGGTGCCAGGATTCGGAACGGTCACACCAGGCAATTATAATGCTTTGATTACCAATCATGGCACCATCATGATTTTTTGGGTTGCCATGCCGATGCTGATTGCCGCTTTTGGGAATTTTTTGATTCCATTGATGATCGGTTGTGATGATATGGTATTTCCTCGGTTGAATCGTTTATCGTATCAAATCTTCTTGCTCAGTACAATCATTCTGCTGGCTGGCTTTTTTGTACCAGGCGGGGCATTCGGGGGTGCATGGACATCCTATCCTCCTCTTTCTGCTCGTGGAGAATACAATCTCACGCCTCTTGGCGCACCGATATGGTTGGTTGCGGTGGCTCTGGAGATTGTTGCGTTTTTGCTGGGAGGAATTAACTTTGTCACGACTGTGATGAACTCTCGTGCGCCAGGGATGAAAATGATGGATATCCCCATTGTGATCTGGATGATTATCATCGCAGTGGTGTTATTCATGTTTTCAGTAGGTCCGTTGGTTGCCGGAGCCGTCATGCTGCTTTTTGACCAGGTGTTGGGAACAAGTTTTTTTGTTCCATCCGGTGGAGGAGACCCTGTCCTATTTCAACATCTATTCTGGTTTTTTGGTCACCCGGAGGTATATGTTATTTTATTGCCCGAGATGGGAATTGTGGCAGAAATTATTACAGTGTTTTCCCGAAAAAAACTTTTTGGCTACAAACTCATTGTGTATACGACGTTTACTATAGGAGTTTTAAGTATGATTGTATGGGCCCATCATCAATTTATTGCGGGGATTGATCCTCGAATGGCCTCTGTTTTCAGTTTCACCACCATCTTGATTTCGATTCCTATTGCCGTTACCTTCTTTGCCTACATTGCCACCCTTTATGGCGGTTCTATTGAGTTCAAAACACCAATGCTGTGGGCCATTGGAATGATTGCTGTATTTTTAGTTGGTGGCGTGACTGGTATTTATTTGGGCGCGAGTGGACTGGATATTTATTTTCATGAAAATACCTTTGTGGTGGCTCATTTCCATTACACCATGTTTCCCATTGTAATTCTTGGTGGTTTTGCCGGAATATATTACTGGTATCCGAAAATGTTTGGCCGTATGATGAACGAAACGCTGGGTAAAATTCATTTCTGGGGTACTATTATTCCTTTCAACTTTATTTTCATGCCACTATTTGCTCTCGGAATAGGAGGACAGCATCGGAGGATTTATAATTATATGAACTTCCCAGACTTAGCCAGTCCAGAATTTCAAGATCTGCGAGTATTGGCTACCACAGCCACTGTGATCATGTTGCTGTTTCAGATCCCTTTTGTGATCAATTTGTTCCGCAGTATGAAACATGGAGAAAAAGCAGGGAATAATCCATGGAAAGCCAATACTTTGGAGTGGGTAGCTCCCTCTCCTCCACCTCATGGCAATTTTCCTGAAGGAATGCCTGAAGTATATCGCGGCCCTTACGAATATAGTGTGCCAGGCAGAGAAAAAGACTACTGGCCTCAAAATGTTCCCAATTAAAAGAAAACTACTTATTTTTCCAAAACATTAAACTCTGGAGAATGGAATATGTCTTTTCCAAAACCAATAGCAACCACCAGGGAGGTAACAGGAATACCCACAGGTCGTCTGGCAGTGTGGTGGGTCATTGCTTCTGAAATCGTTATTTTTGGAGGATTGGTTACTTGTTATCTGCTCATGCGCCTCAAACATGTATCCTGGGGAGATGAAGCTGCAAATACCAGTACTGCTGCTGGAGCACTCAACACCTTTGTCCTGTTGACTTCAAGCTTATTCATTGTGTTGGCTCATGCGGCAGCAGAGAAGCGAGATACTGTTAAATCTTTTAAGTTCATTTGGTACACTATCGGCATGGGTGGGGTTTTCCTCGTTGTCAAAGCCTATGAGTATACCACCGAGATTACTCATGGATACACCATTTTTAAAAGTGTATTTTGGTCTTTCTATTACACCGCTACTGGACTTCACGCACTTCACGTGATTGGTGGTATGGTTATCATGGCGATTATTTCCTTTGACGTCAAAAAAGGCAAAGAACTGCAACGTGTCGAATTGATTGGCCTTTACTGGCACTTTGTAGACATTGTCTGGATCTTTTTATTTCCTTTACTTTATATTGCAAAATAAGTTTTATCAGGAGATTAATATGACTGCTGAATCACATGGTCATACAAATTATGTGAAAATATGGGGGATTTTATTGGTTCTACTGGTAATCAGTCTGGTTGGACCAGAGCTTGAAATACCAGTACTGACGCTTATTACTGCTTTCGGTATTGCCGTTGTGAAAGCAGTGATGGTGGCTGCCTACTTCATGCATTTGAATATTGAGAAAAAATATATTTGGTATGTTCTCATTTCAGGAATAGTGGCACTTTTGGTTTTGTTTGCGGGACTATCATCGGATATCATGGTAGATGATGGAGCGAACTGGCAAGACTGTATCGCTACTTCATCTTGTGTTGAACAGCGTTTGTAATTATAGATTGAGGAACTCAATGATACTTTTTACTGCGGCAAGCCCTATTTCCAGAAAGCCAGTGGTTTCCAGTGGGGTTATTGCCATGCTGCTGTTTGTAGCAACAGAAGTCATGTTCTTTGCCTCGTTGATTAGTGCTTATCTGGTTATTCGTACTGGAGAACTGGAATGGCCTCCATGGGGACAACCCAGGTTGCCTGTGGAAGCAACATCATTCAATACCGTGATTTTGTTGCTAAGTGGAGCAGCACTACTGAAAGCCCATCGGATATTTTGCCGGGAAAAGGAGTCGCCTCTTGTTCCCAAACTGGTTGCTCTTTCTATTGGGTTAGGAACATTTTTCGTGGCATTTCAAGGATATGAATGGGTGCAACTGATCAAGTTTGGATTAACAATGACTTCCAGTACCTATGGAGGTT
>JANQHV010000660.1 GCA_028282505.1 SAR324 cluster bacterium
AATATGCGACTTTACCTAAGATGAAGAAAAAGCCACGTTGTTGAGATGACAAACAATTTTATGGAGAAGATGAAGTCCCAAGATATTTTTTAGGATTAATTTCAGCAATCTCTTTGAAAAATTTTTCTCCTATTACCGCTCTTAATTCGATGGATAATCTCCTTTCTTGGAATTTTTCTTGTTCGACCATATAAAAATCTGATCCAAAAAGTACTTGTGAGCGAACTTTTGGATCTTCTAACAGAACTTTCAGAAGTTTTGAATTTTTTTCAAATGAAAAAATTGTATATGAGATATCGGCATATAAATTAGGATAGTTGCCTGATTTCATTAGATCTAAAATTTTAGAGAGCCAGCTTTTTGATTCATCAGGAGAGGATTCATCCCAAGGATCATTGAGGTATTTTTTCCATTCTTTATCACCTCCGAAATGTCCCAAACAAAACCTTAAATTTGGAAATTCTTTTAAAATCCTTTTACAGTTGTCAGGGTCTGCATATGAATTAGCTAAATTTGTTGAGATATCTTTATGTTTAATACCACCACGAGAACAATGTACCATAATAGGTATATTGTTTCTTTGACTGTATTCATATACTTCATATAATTTTTCGTTGTCTAGACGATAGCCGAGTGGCGGATATAACTTTACCCCCTTAAACCTATCCTTCTCTACCAGAGCTGCTAACATTTTTACTACGTCATTTCTACGAGGATCAATTGCAGCAAATGGAATAATTTGTTCGGGATACTGATCTCTCAACTCAGCTAATTCTTTATGCTGCTCGTAGATATCTTTTTCTACCTTTCCAGCTCCCATGAACTCCATATCCATTGGAAGCACAATAAATTTTGTATCTAGAGGATAATATGAACGGACTAACTTAAAAACGTCTTTTTGGCTCTTTTTATAGGAAACTCGAACGAAATTTGAATACCTGTGAAATAAATCTCTGTTTGAAAATGGATTCATGTTTGCTAGTAAAAACCTCAGAGGTAATCGTAAAAAAGGATTTCTCATTAATCTTGTTATTCGTAATGGAAGAAATTGATTGGGGACATGTTCTATTGTAAAAATATGCATATGACAATTATAAATTGGCATTATTTACTCCTTCAATTAACTTAATAACGTATTTCAAACTGTTTCCCTAATCGCACAATGCTCACATCACAGGAGGAAAAAGCAAAGCGAAGCGACACTATTCCCTTGCAAAATTAAGTTGCGTTTCCTGAAAAATATTCTATTACTTTAACCACAGAATTATAAAATCCAGAATCTTTAAGTATTACACATGAAAGCGTTGTTGCAATATTTTTCTAAAGTGCGTGTCGTCATTCTAGAAATTCCTGCATTTTTCCTATTTATTGAGGCATTTGAAATATACCTGCAAACGATACAATTGAGTTTGTCTCCATTCAAAGATCATCTCTACTGGCTGGGCATTCTGGGATTTGGTTATGTTTATGGATTCCCGATAGCTGTGCTGACGGCAACAATCGCAGGTTTGTTCACACTCAACTGGAGAGGAATTCATGAATTGTATGCCATCCATCTGGCATCTGAATTGTCTGTTCCTTTTTTGTTCTTATTGGAGGGAATTTTAGTTGGAATCTTTTTCAATCGAGATCAATCCAGCTTGGCAGAAGCCCAAACAACAACACGTGAGTTGACAGGTCGGATAGAAGATTTGGAAGGGGATCGACAGCGCCTGATTGATGCAAACCTGGCTTTGGAAAAAAAAGCGGTTTCCCGAGAAGACACAGTATTAACATTGTATGAGTCCGCGCAAAAATTGGGAAGCTTGGAGGTCGAGGAAATCTTTGAAAATATTCCAGGCTTGTTGACCGATTATTTACATGCTGAATCTTGTTCGATTTATATCCACGAAAATCATCAACTGGCATTGGTAGCTCAACAAAATTGGGAAAATGATCAACAATATCCTCGAATTTATGAGCACAGTCACCCTCTTTATAAGTTAGTGCAACAAAAAAAGCGTATCCTGACAGAACGTGAGTTGGAAGGGGTCGATGATGCCATCCTGGCAGCACCACTGATCACGCAGGACAAAAGAATCTATGGTATCCTGAAAATTGAACAAATATCTTTCATGAACCTGCATCCCGCCTCTTTGCAAATCATTCAAATGTTGAGTGATTGGACCATAAAGGCCATTGAAAATGCCCAATCGTTTGGTGCTCGCAAAGAAGCTCAGGTACATGATGAGGAAACGGGGGCTCATACCTTTTTTTATTTCAAAGAACGCTTGAAACGAGAAATCCGTTTAGCCAGACGGTATAAGCTGGATCTATCGATTCTTTTTGTTTCTGTGATCAATTTTGATCGGATGGACCAGGATACCCAACAGACCGTTCTCCGTATCGTCTATCGGGTCATGGAGTTTCAATTTCGTGGGGATGATATCATCACTCGGGGTGACGATGAGAGATATCAGTTTTGTTTAATTCTTCCTTTTACTAACCAGGATGGTGCCGAAATGGCGGTACAGCGCTGTGCAGGTGAAATATTTGGCTATGAATTCAAGCCCTTTGAAAGTGAAGAGGAACTGTTGTTACTCGCCTGGGATGTGGTCTCAACAGACGATCAATCGCTCTTTGCACATCCCATTGTGTTAGAGATCATTCCAGAAGACAAACAGGACCGTACTGAAGAAATGATTGAACGTCTTTTGGGTGAATAATTTATGCGTTATCTACTACTTGTCCTATTCAGTGGTATTTTACAGGCAGGAGGGTTTTTCTTATTGTCCACCCCTTTCAATGCATTTTTTATTTGTCTGGCTCCCATGATTTTGGGGCTTGTGGTCACTCGTTGGCAAAAACCTCAAACCAAGCTGGCACGAATTTATGGTTACTATTTGATCCTGGTCCCATTCTTAGGTCCATTTGCGACGTTTGGAATATTGATTTCATTCCTCATCCTGCTTCGCCATCAGCAAAAACAATTGGAGCATTATCACGAACAAGTCAGTGATACGATTCATGTGACGGAGCTGGACAAAGTCCGTTTTCAATTGACAGAAAATCTTTGGACAGGGGAGAATGAGCAGCAAGCAGAACCCTTTCTAGATATCATGAGGGGTTCAGATCGTGTACTCAAACAACGAGCCATTGATAAAGTCATTCAACACCCCAGTCATCTTTCAGTCCGGGTGTTGCGGGAAGGGTTGACAGATGAGGACTCCGATGTCCGGTATTATGCAGCAAGTGGTTTGATACAGCTCAATGACTTGTTTCAGAAACGTTTGAATCAATTGAAAGAGCGAGTGGAGCAGACTTCTGCTGATGCCATCCTGTGGTATCGGTTGGGTTCTGCTTATGATCAGTACTGTTATTGGGAATTACCTGCCAGCGATGATATGGAATATTTTCTAAAGGAAACTGAAATCTGTTACCAGAACTGCCTGACCAATCAGCCTGATCATGAACAGGCTTGTTATGCATTGGGGCGGTTATTCGTTCGCCGCAAACAAATAGACCATGCCATTGAGGTTCTACAGAAAGGGTTGCAATTTCATCCTCAATCCATTCCTCTTTTGGGTTGGTATGCTGAAGCATTGTATAAAGGAAAACGCTTTATGGAATTAGAAGAATTTACCCGAGAGTGTTCCATCTCGATGGAGTTGCCCGATAATCTGGCAGAACCATTCCATTATTGGGCATTTGCGGCAGAAATTTTTCGGTACCAGGAGGCTAAATCATATTCTGCGCAAAAATAAAACTATGTCTTCTTATGAAGCTGATATCTGCCTTGTCTTAGAAGGCACCTACCCCTACGTCCGGGGAGGTGTGAGCAGTTGGGTTCATTCTATTATCGAAGGTCTGGGAGACTTTACATTCAGTTTGCTGGTTATTTTGCCAGATCGTCAGCAACGGGAAATGAAATATGAGTTACCGCCCAATATCCGGAAAATTCATACGATGTATTTACAGGACAAATCGGCTTTTAAGAAACCGTTATGGAAAAAAAATTTACCGGACAAACACTTAGATGCCATTTGGGAGCTTCATGCAGCCATGCCATTCGTCGATACCAAATATCCATCTCCTCATACGGGTCGGGAAGAATTTGAGAAATTAATAACATGCCTGCATCAACAAAATTGGAGCCCGGCATCAATGATGTATTCGAAAAAAAACTGGGAGCTGCTGGTTCAACTCTATCATTTTCGTAACCCAGAAGTTTCTTTTCTGGATTACTTCTGGACGTGGCGTTATTTACATGCTGGGATTTTTGCAGTGATGCGGCAGGAGATTCCCCTTTGTCGTATGTATCACACCGTTTCAACCGGTTATGCCGGTATGTTGGCTGCCCGGGCAAAAGTCCTGACAGGAGCTCCCATGCTGGTGACGGAACATGGAATTTACAGCAAAGAACGCCGCATTGAAATTTCCAGGGCTGGTTGGATTTTTGAAAAGTCTCGGGAACGCTTCATGGCCGAGAAACAGATGAGCACTTTCAAACAGATTTGGATTTATGCCTTTCAGGCAATGGCTTACTTCTGCTATGAACACGCGTCTGAAATCATCACCCTGTATGAAGGGAATCAACGACTGCAAATGGAGGATGGGGCTCCTGCAGAAAAGCTGAAAGTGATTCCCAATGGAGTCGATTATCACAAGTTGAGTGCACTCCCACGTCAACCACAGAAAAATCCGGTGATTGGTTTTGTGGGACGAGTGGTTTCCATTAAAGACGTAAAAACATTCATCCGTGCCGTCAGGGTAGTTGCCAATGTGATTAAAAATGTAGAAGTCTGGGTGATGGGCCCGACTGAAGAAGAACCCGAATATTATGAAGAATGTGTTCAACTGGTGAAAAACTTTGATCTTGAATCCACTATCCAATTCACCGGCAATGTCAATTTGATGGAATATTATCCCAAAATCGATGTGTTGGTTCTGACCAGTATCAGCGAAGGACAACCTTTAGTGATTCTCGAAGCTCAATGCCTCGAAATACCCGTTGTTGCCTCAGATGTCGGTTCTTGTCGTGATCTACTCGAAGGCATGGCCAATGACAAACACCTGGGACCTGGAGGCATTGTCACAGGTCTGGCAGATCCAGAAGAAACAGGAATGGCCATCCTCTCCATTTTAAATTCTCCTGAAAAAGCCAAAGCACTGGGGCAGGCAGGACGAGAAAGAATGAAACAATTTTACGATCTACCCATTTTGTATCAGAAATACAAAGAACTTTACGAAAAATATTGTTATGGCGGGAATCGCGTTTAATTTAAAGAAACTGGTCAAGTCCGACAGTCTTCAGTCCACACTATCAGCCTATTTTTACACAGCACTGGTCACCTCCGGTCCCTGGTTATTTTCAGTAATTTCGCTTTCCCTCATTACATTACAAGGCAAAGTATTCACCTCTGAATTGACAGGCAGCCAGTTCATGGGACTGGCCATTTATTCGTTTGCTGGCTCCATGATTTTAACCGGAGGCACCCAAATAGCTGTGACTCGTCAGATTTCTGATTGTCTCTATAATCATGAAGAATCAAAAATTCTGGGCCTTTTTACAGGAACGTTACTGCTAACCCTGGCTTTGGCTTGTATCGTGGGAATCCCAGCTCTGTGGATTTTAGCCCTTCCCCTGTGGACGAGTCTTCAAGTTTTTGTATTGTTCGTTCTGGCGAATATTATGTGGGTCACGATGGTCTATATTTCTACACTGAAAGCCTACATGCGCATTGTCTGGGCCTTTTTGATCGGTTTCTTTTCGGCAGTTCCTGCCGCACTCATTGCAGGGCGATATTTGGGATTGGATGGATTTTTGCTGGGACTCAATCTGGGGTTGACCTGTATTGTTTTTATTTTAATCAGCAGCATTTCTATCGAATTCGAAGGCTCTTTCAAACCCAGCAAACTGGTGCTCCAGGCACACAAAAAATACTGGATTCTGTATCTAACGGGTGTTTTTGTAAGTTTGGGAATTTGGGCAGATAAAATGCTGTTTTGGTATGGAGAAGGAATCTCAGTACTAGGACCTCTTCGTATTTATCCAGTTTATGATGGTGCGATGTTTGTTGCCTACTTGACCGTCATTCCTTCCATGGCCTATTTTGTCATGATCATTGAAACCGATTTTTATGAAGATTTACGGCGATATTTCTTTTTAATCGAAAACAAAGCGACCTATTTGGTATTAGAATATGCACGTCATGATGTGATTCAGGAATTGAAATCTAACAGTATCCGCATTCTGATTTTTCAGGTCATCCTCACTTCCATCATTTTGTTTATTTCTCCCTGGCTCATGGTGATTCTGCATCTGGATTGGAATCAATGGGGGATTTTTCGATTAGCCTGTGTTGGTGCTTTTTTTCACATGGCGATGTCTTTAGTCAGCATTGTGCTGGCTTATTTTGACTGTCGTTATGAGTTATTCGCGGTAGGGTTTATCTATTTAGCGACAAATATCATCGCAACCTGGTGGACTTTAGGAGACTACTGGTCCTATGGTTTGGGTTACGTCATTGCAGGATTCCTTTCCTCTGGTGTCGGTTTCTTTCTGGCATGTAACCATCTGCAGAAATTGCACTACAAAACATTTGCGGCTCCTCCAATGGTTACTGAGTGAAACGGTTTCTGATTTGGAGAAAATTGTTTTCTCCTTGCAAAGGAGATCTTGATTCCATGAGTTTGTTCCATTTGAATGAAGAGGGAAAATTTGGAAGCATCGTCTGCGTAGTCGAACTACGTGGGCGATGCGTCAACGCAGGAAATCGGAATAAAAGACAAGTAAATGTGTAAGTTATTTTTGGAACATTCCTAAAC
>JANQHV010000306.1 GCA_028282505.1 SAR324 cluster bacterium
TAAGTGCTCAAATTCTTGTTATGACAGTCTTACTCTTAATCCTAATCTTACTCTTAATCTCTGGAAATTGAGGGATTAAGATTAAGAACAAGATTAAGATTAAGAATTTGTACACTTTATTGTGAATACTTATACTTAGATTAAGAGAATTTATAAACAGAGCAAAGATAATACCAGGACAAACCAAGATCACACCATTAACGTTTTGAATTTAGTATCAAAATATAAAATTTAACTGGTTTCCTGTAACGGCCTGTTTATCATTTTTCTCATATCCTCCTCAGCATGAATCTGTTTTAGCGGAAGTAATTTTGTGATGAAGAGACCGATCCCTGCAAACACTAGAGGGTCCATGGGAATACGCATAAAGCACCCCTCGCCTCGCTCGAACAGTAGAGCGATTGTTGTGATGTAGACTATGTTGTAAACGGCGAAAAACACAAATGAGGAGAGTTTCCGCCTTTTAATGCCCTCGATCGCTTGTCCTGTAAAAACGTGGACCGCCAGACAGAATCCAGTGAGCATGAGGACAGGCAGTATCAGGTAATCGATCACATTGCGCATTCTGCCAAACCCCTCTCCGGCAAAAGCGTAGCTTTCCCATTCAAGGATGTTCATGTAAGACTTTCGACTGAAAAAACTGTAGGCTTGATCCCCTACAGCATGAAGGTATTCCAGCGGGAATTTTTGGATAAGAACTTTTGTGTTCTCCCCATACTCCCGGGCAGCAGAAATATAAATCCAATGATTATAGTTTGGAAAACCATTCGACTTATATGGATTGTTGATAGAGGGATGATTGTAAAACTTTTCCTCAAAGTATCCACGTTCCTTGAAATACTTCAGATACTCGTTGGTTGGCGCAAAAGGTGTGATGAGGGAAATCGGTGTTATTTCACCCGAGTCGGCCAATGCCCTGACCTCATCCTTCGGCATGTGAATTGTGAGGCGGGCGATATTCATCCCGAACCATGTTGAAGAGGTGAAAACACCATACTGCCACCAATTGCTGATATAAGGGTAACTGGTGCAAAGGAGTAGAGCCAGGCCGGCCACCGCAGAACGCTTCCATGAACCATTTCGATTTCTGTTAAGCCATAGTAAACCGACGAAAAGAGGAAGAAACCACACAGCTGCATGAAAAAACCCTCGGATCAAAACAAGAGCGGCCATTGCTGAAAATGCAGGGATCAAGGAACTCTTTCCCTGCTCCACACGTAAAATGAAATATCCAGAGAGGACCATGAGTAAAACAATGGGGTAGGTGTAGAACAACCACCTTTCCACGCTCAAAAACCACAACATTTGAAAGAGAGTCAAACCAAATGCTACTCCACTGTGGACTCCCAGCGTCTGAAGTGTTTTAAAAACAAATGCCGACACAGCCAGTCCCATGAGAAAGTAGAGAGAGGCAAACGCAGTAGACAAAAGGGATTCAGGGATAATTGAAACGATGCTACCCAGAAAGAAGTTAAATCCTGGCGGCTGAGAATGTAGAAACGCCAAGGCCCCTAACAAATCCGTGCGCATCAATTGTGGATCGAGAAATTGCCATCCAGAGTGAAGTAAATCGAGATTGAATTTCCTGAGAGAATAGAGAACCGCTCTGCTTGCGATAAATACAAGCAGAACTGTTTTTAGGTTGCAGAATTTTAGCATTACCTGCCTCCACATAGGAAAATCAAAATTCATTGAAGACGATACCATCTGAAAAAAAGCAAGTAAAGGCAATTTAGGAGGACTTTCCTTTGGTAAACCCTCTCTGGCACTTATTTTCTGTGAAAATGAATGGAGCGTTTGAGATTACATTTCTGAAAAAACGGCATAGTATATGACAAAAAATGAAAAAGTAGTGGACGAAGTTAGCAATTTCCTGTTGAGAGAAAGGTTTCGAATCATGCTTTCACTGAAAAGCAGGAGGTATATGCTAGATTTCAATCCACTCATAGCAGTTTTTAAAAAAGAATGACTATCTTTTTTTCTTTAGCTTTTTTCAAAATTCCTTTATTTACCTTTTTTCAGAAAGTATCGTCTTCAATAAACTTTTGATTTTCCTACATAGAGAAACATAGACGAGTTGATTTGCCTGAAACGTTCACTTGAAACTATTAAATGCTCAAAAATTCCATGCTGATTTTAGTCAGCGTTCTAATTGCACTAATCATCGGCGAGATTGGATTGCGAGTCATTTTTCCGACCCCACAGACCATAAAAATCGAACAAATCGTTCAACGAACAAAAGACGACACAGGCAATTACCAACTTACCCTCAAAAGACACCCGGAAGAAGGGGGGCTATATTTACGGACTCAAACCGGAAGACGCCTACGTCCCAACACAAGGGCTTTCATCGAAAATCATTCCTTAAGCAATCGATCGGTGACCATTAGTACAAATAGCTTGGGCTATCGGAATCGAGAGCTGACGGCTAAGCACGGAACCAGAATTCTTTTTCTAGGAGACTCCATTACGTTTGGCGACTACGTTGAAGAAGACGAGACGTTTGTAAAACGAATTGAGTCTCTCGCTCAAAACGCCGGTTTGAATTGGGAGACGATCAACGCAGGAGTGGGAGGAATCAGTCTTAAAAACGAAATTTCGATCCTCAAGGAAACCGGCCTCTCAACGAAGCCTGACATGGTCGTGTTGGGTTTTTACTTGAACGATTATCTAGAGTCGCCAGGATTATATCATATTGAACCGCCTCGATTTTTAGCTTGGAGTCGCTTATTATACGTTTTGGGAAGAGCCATTCCCCTGGGGCTGGCTATGCTGGATGTCAAGAACGACGATAGAATTGCAAAATGGCGAAAGGATTTCGAAGCTTCCCTCACCTCTCAAAGTCTCAATGCTACCCAAAAAAGGTTTTACGAACAAGTCGTTCAACGGATGGACGATTGGGGCGGAGCTTGGAGCAAATACTCCTGGGAAACTGTGGCTCCTCTTCTCCATGAACTCAAATCCTTGTCAGAAATCCACCGCTTCAAGCTAAGAGTGCTCATATTCCCAGTCAAGCATCAAGTGGAAGCCACTTTTTTAGAAGACTTTCCACAAAAAATGCTGCTTTCTACAACGAAACCTCTCAACATTCCCTTGCTCGATCTCTTGCCTATTTTACGAACAACCCATTCCTCGGATGGCAAACGCCTGTTTTATGATCAGTGCCATCATACTCCATTTGGGCAAAAGATCATCGCAAAAGAAGTATTCGAGTTTCTTCGAGATACAATCGACTAAACTTTGTAATCCGAACCAGTAAAGACCCCAATCATTAAAGTGTCCCGCTTTAAGTGTAACCATGTGTGAAAATTTAAAATCTTCTAAAAAGTACCATGAAAGACTAAAATTCTTCCATACACGAAAATTTGTTATAACATACTAAAATTCGTCCGACAGAACACTATAAATAGTGACAAAGAAATATTAGTAGATAAAAGCAAGCTATTTGGAAGATTGGGACTGTCGTGTGAATCCTTTTTCTATCAAATGCGTTAAAAAAATCGAGACGGAAACGCACAGAAGCGGTCCGATGCAATTAAACATCGGACGGGCTGTATTAAATGAAGCATTATTATAAACTCCTAACGCAAATGCCATCACCGTCGAGAAGCAAGAAGACACCAACCAAGGTGAAGGGATGTGTTTGATAGCCCATACCCCTAATGGAAACAACCAAAGAAACGGATACCAAAATGTTTTACTCGAAACGATTGAAAAAAAAGATTCAATAAAACTGATATTTTTTCCTTGTTCGGACCAAAGAATATGCCATGGAAAAACGAAGTCACCAGAAAAATAGGACCGCAAAATTAGAACCACCAATACTGCAATGAAGGAAAAAGCGATGGCCCAATAAAGTTGCTCTTGAGTGTTTTTCTTCTCTTTTTTTAAAACCACCCACCAGGCAAAAACCGACGCAATTCCTAAAGGCACAAAAGTTTCTTTAGCAAGAGGGCCAAAAACGCCAAGTAAAGGAAGCAATCTCCAACGATTAAAGAACAGTAACCACGCAACCATTAAAAGCATAAATAGCTCTCCTGAGTCTACCATGCCAGAAAGATGAAAATTTGAAACAGGAAAGGTTAGCAGGAAGATCAATCCGCTCAACAATCCAACCGTCGGTTTGGTTGTAATGGCAATTGTCAAATGTATTAACAAACATCCCGAAAGCGCAGTGAACAAGCTATTGACAACTAGCAGTCCAAATGAAATCGGATTCCATGTCCCAATCCTTCCTTTGGTCAATAGGTAAAACGGTTTGGCTAAATAGGGAATCAATATTCGGTGTTTTGTCCGATGAACTGGTTTCCAGGGAATTTCTCTTTCAACAACTTCAAAATAAGCATCGGTGTCGGGAACCCATAGTCCAGGATGTTGAGGAATGTGTGTAGGGTTATATCGATTTAGAGTGGGATATCCCAAAGAAAAACAGATGAAAAAAAATAAAATCCATACAATAATCCATCGTAAGTGTTTTAATTTTATATAAACTGTACTGATTCCGAACATTTAGTTTGAGTCTAAAAACATTTTCACATTATAGATGGCTCGCCCTAAAGCCCTAGATCTGAAAACCTGTTTGGAAAAGATGGTTCGTCGCAAAAGAACAATCTCGTTGAGTGGATTTTTGAGAAAACTTAAGATCAATAGCCCGCTTATTTAACGAAAATTTTCTCAAAACAGGCGTCAATAAGGCAGCTTTGCAGTAGAAGGCGAAAAAGATTTGTTTTTCAAACAGGTTCTAAAACCTACTAAAGTAATAAATCAATATTGTCACCATAACAAAACCTGAAAAGAAAGGAAAATACCCATGAAATTAGAGAGGAATATAACTGAAACCAAAGAGTTAATCAATACTGTTCAGAGCCAGGAATTTCAAACCGGTTCTAATCAGTACCACAAAGCAAAATGATTATTTTGCCTTTCAGTTTCCTACAATAGTCCAAAATCAAATAAGGGTACGAAACCAGAGCCAACAATAACAAGATTCCCCAAACCACCACATTTTTTCTTTGTGTTCTTTTCATCACATAAGCTTTAAAAAACATACTGGAAACCTTGCTCATTACCTTATCGAAGCGGGTATCATGAATTTTGAGAGTCAAATCTGGTTCCTGATCAATGGTATCCTTTCCATTCACAGACCGTTCTTTATGAAATTGATAGGCATAATGCTGATATTGTCTTTGCAGGTATTTTTTATTCGTAGTAATTCCCTCATTTCCGGACTCACAATTTGTAAAAACTTCTGGCAAGCAGTACATTTTTCCTAGAAAAGAGATACGCAGATAGAGATCCAGATCTTGTGCATAAGAAAACTGTTTACGGTAATTAATCCTTCTGCGAAATACGATAGAAGAATGCTCAAATATCCCCGCACGACTAATGAATCTATTCCGAATTTTTTCATCCTCCACATCAAACCAAGAAACACCTGTGGCCACCCCTTGGGCGACATAATTAACCTGTGTGGCACAAATCACATATTCAGGGTGCCCCTCTAAAAATGCAATTTGCTCTTCCAATTTGACAGATTCCCAAGAGTCTCCTGCGTCTAATCTCGCAATATATTGTCCCTGAGCTAATTCCACTCCTTTGATCAAATTTTTGGTTAAACCAGAATTTATCGAATTCATGACAGGGAGAATTCGATTATCTTGTTGTTCATACTGTTCAATTATTTGCCTTGTATTATCAGTTGAGCTATCATCAATGATAATAAATTCAAAATCTTGATATGTCTGTTGCAACACAGATTCAACAGTAGATTTTAATTTTTTCTCTCCATTATAAACACTCAAAATGATTGATACATTTTTTTTCATATGTTAGCGTTTCTTTGATTGATATAGTCCAATCTTTTGAAGTTTCTAATTCCTAAATTATTCCAAAATGCCTGCATATAACCCGCTTGTCAGCATCATTATCAATACCCACAACAGCACTGAATATTTAGCCGAAGCGATTGACTCCGCATATCAGCAAACGTACTCAAACACAGAAATTATCGTCTATGATAATGCCTCTACAAAAAATGTGCAGGAAATCACCAATAGGTATGATTCTCGACTGAAATACTTCCGCTCTGACAAGTTTTTAACGCTAGGAGGGGCACGCAATCAAGCCTTGAAATTAGCAAAAGGAGAGTTGATTGATTTTTTAGACGCAGATGACTTATTTTTAGCACATAAACTGGAAACCCAAGTCCCGTTGTTTCAAAATCAAAAAGTGGCTTTAGTCTTTAGCAACAGTGAGCATTTTCAAAAAATAGATGGGGAGGTTGTTTCAAAAAAAGCCAACAAAGCAGCCCCTGCTCAGGGAAAAATTTTTGGCCATTTACTAAAAAAGTACTACATTTCCTGGGATTCAGCAATTTTCCGAAAATCAGCTATAGGTCATGATCCGAAAAACTGGTTCAACGAGCTTTTTAACAGTTGCACGGATTATGATCTATTTCTCAGACTCAGCTATTTCCACGAAATCGAATATGTGGATCAAATACTTTCCAAATGGAGATCTCATGACCAGAATTTGTCGAAGATTTATTCTTTAACAGGTCCAACGGAAAGATTAATGATGATTCCACTCATTCTCAAGTATGAACCAAAGTTATTCGAGAAACATGCAAAAAACCTGAGTATTTATTTAGCCAGTATTTATTCAGAACAATGTCACTACTACTGGAAGCATTCCTTGAAAAAAGAAGCGATCCTTTGTGCATTGCATGCATTTTTCCACACTTTTCGCATTTCTGCGTTAATTCAAGCCGTGATTATCCCCTTTTGCCCCTATCGCATCGCTGAAAAATCATACAGGTTATTAGAAGAATTTACTGAACGGTTCCAACGTTAATAATTCTGAGTAGATATGGACCATTAGGCTATTTTTATAAATTCCCCAACTGTCGATCTTTGATCGCCCATCCTTTGTAACTATACTGTAAAAGCTCCCACCCTTGACGAAATAACACATCAGCGATTCTGTGTTTACCGATAAAATATGGTATTCTGTATACGATTGATTGATACTTATTTATTTTTTCCCAGGCTGTTTGTAACTCATTTGGTTGGAACAACGTTTGTGAAGCATTCAATAATTCTAACGCATAATCGACATAACCATAAAGCAAACAGATTGAAATAGCTTTGACAATTTTTGACTTTTGCTCTAATGGGTCGTCCATTTCATTTACCACCTTAACGAATTCCTCCGTTTTTCTCAGGTATAATGCATCACCCATAACCAGTTGTCCTCTCAATTTTCCACAATTCTTCCCAATTGTTTTTTTCCAATAGTAACGCTGAATATCAAATAACTGAAATCCTTGTTTTCTAACAAAACTATCTACATCTGAAAATAAAGGCTGATTTTGATATATTTCAGTAAATTCTACCTCAATCTCTAAACCAAATACGTGCTGTTGCATTGTTTCGGTAGCTCCTTCCAAAATAAACAATTCACTACCCTGGGTATCGATTTTGATAAAATCAGCATCAGTAACTGCATGAAATTCAAATTGATTATCAAGGGTATCGACTTCAATTTTTTTTGTTTCGACGACCTCAAACCTTTCTGGCTCTGGAAACAATTTTAGTATTTCAAAATTTGGTTTAAAAATGGAAGATACTTTCTGCTGCCTGGTTAAATACAAATTCAATGCTGTCTTTTTTTTATACAACCCACTGTTTATATATTTCGTGTTTTGGTTTGCTTTAGTTTTTAAATTGATGAACTCACGTTCATCTGGTTCAAATCCAACTATTGTTAAATATTTTTTCGCAGGGGTCCAATTTTCTTTCAATCCCCCACTAGCCCCTATATCAACTAGTGTTATGGGAAATTGGCGATAGTACTCACTGAATACAGGTTCTATAAATATGTTCATAAAATGTATCTTCTTTTATCAAATTTAGAGTTTGATCAATAAACATAGGCCTAGCGAGAATTTGAAATTTCCTGATAAAACCGATCCATTTTCTGCATTAATCGATCGAACATATTGCTGGCTCGACTAAGATTATCGAGATTGTAGGCATTTTTGAATGAATAAATGTTTTTTTGAAGTTTGTCAACTGGGCAGAACTAGGTTTCAGCTAACTTTTCGGTTCCCCATTCATGAAGTCGTCGAACTCTTTGAACAAAAGTAACTTTGTTTTCGGCTCGATAAGCATTCTATAGTTTAAGTGTTATAATCAGAAATATCTCACTTGAAGTAGCCATTCTTATTTTCCCTTTCAAAGATAACAAACAACTCCTACTGATCTTCAGTTTTCTCAATTTTGGCAGCATCGAACCGCTTTGAGACACAAAGACGGAAACCAGCATCTTTATGCCCTGCTCTCGCCTCATAAGTTGTTCGACTAGCAGAGCGTAAATATTGAGGTAAGCTTACAAAGCTTCCTCCTCGTAGAATACGCATAATACCAATTGTTAGGTGTTTACCGATAGGAAATTCCGGCTTTTGTGAAGCAATTTTTTCATTTGGCGAATACAACTCAAACTCACCATCAACCCATTCCATCATATTTCCCAACATATCATACAATCCCCAAGGATTGGGTTTCTTGGTTTTAACTGGCCGAGCACCGTGGTGAATTGGTTTATTAAACCAGGCATATGATTCTAAACAGGAAGGATCATTACCACAAAACCAAGTTGTTGTGGTGCCCGCTCTGGCAGCATATTCCCATTCTGCTTCAGTACATAAACGATAAATCATTCTTCCACCATCTATAGGTTGCGTTTTCTCCAGCCAAAGGAGGTAAGATTGCATATCATTCCAGGAGGCATAAACAGGACAATCCTCCTCTTCACATTGGTGACTTTTAGCGTCTGAATCAAAACGGCGATATTCACCTACCGTGACCTCATGATCTGAGATAAAAAAAGGATGTTGAAGAATTACCCGATGAGCAGGACTTTCAGCAGGATGCCAATCATTTCCCATCATGAACGTCCCTGGTTTAATCAACACAAAATGTTTAGGCAAAGAAGGAGTTGCCAATACATCCAAAACTGGCATCACAAAAATTAATAGCAATAGAAACCTCACCAAAGACATTAGATTCCACTCCAGGTTGGGACAAGAGAAGCTGACTTTTCCAATCTGGAACAGTCTGCGGGAACAGAGATTTCAGTAGAATGGTTTTGTTGACTTTCCATCGAAGTTTGGTGTTGACGAATATAGTTTTGTAGATATTTCCCTAATCGGTGAGAAGCACAAATGCTTCCCTCAGGATTCATGTGGATATTATCTCCAAAATATTTATCTATATCTCGACTCAACCAAGTGATAAATAGTTCTGATGGGACGATGATTTCCGGATGCTTTTGGGCAAATTCCTTAATTTTAGTTTCTACCTCACGACTCGCCATAGTGGGTTCGCAGGTAATCGGATGAAAAATAAGGAAAAATAAGACATTGTGGCGTCTGGCTAATTCCATGAAGCGCTCCATTTCAGGCAGAAAAAAATTCATCACCTCAAAATAGTTTGGTGAACACGCACCTCTTGGTTTTGTGGCATTAGCCGAAAACGGCAACCAACCCTTGCTTTCTTTTAATTGTTTAATTATCGCCGCACTAGATTTTAGATCAGAGATCATGGTTGTATGTTTTAAATAAATCTTGTGATTAAACTGCCCATGATAAACCAGGTTAGTTACTGCATAACGCCACGATAGGCTGGGTAAGTTCAAAAAATTCCAGGATCCTAGATAGTTATCATAGATGATTTTAGAAAGTAAGGTCTTTCCAGGACCCCACATAGAAAATGGAGAAATGTAGAGGATCATGTATTTTCGTTTTCCCGATTTTAATGCATGCTCGGCAATATACCGATAACCGGGGAAACCCGTATTGCGGCAACAATTCAAATTTAAATATCCTTTTCCACCCAAATATTGCTCGACAATTTTTGGCTGAATCCCATGCAATCCCGAACTACCTCCTACTTGAAAAAAATCATAATCTTGCTCCTCCGCCATATACATCTTTTCGGCAATAATTACCTTAGCGCGATCGGTCCCCCTAAAAAAAGCAGCTCCCATGAAATTGGGAGGATAATGGAGCAACCCGGGTGCAAAAAAGTAAATACCCAATTCAATGGTGTCCGTTCGGTGAGTGTGCGTGCTAAAGTGTTCTGGAGAGTTTATAATGACTAATTTGAACCATCGAAGAGGTCTCCATGAACGAATCATTACATA
>JANQHV010000308.1 GCA_028282505.1 SAR324 cluster bacterium
CATCATGGGACGGATTGATGATGTCATCAACGTCGCAGGACATCGCCTCTCTACTGGAGAAATGGAAGAAATTATTGGAGGACATGCTGCTGTTGCAGAATGTGCTGTCGTTGGAATTGATGATGAACTGAAAGGTCAAGTTCCTGTTGGTTTTGTGATTCTCAAAGATGGTGTTGACATTGAGGACAAAGCACTGGAGGGTGAACTGGTTCAACTGATTCGAAGTGAGATTGGGGCGGTTGCCTGTTTTCGGCAAGCACTCCACGTCAAACGTCTTCCTAAAACCCGATCTGGTAAAATCCTGCGCAAAACCATACGTCGGTTGGCCGTAGAAGATAATGTGCCAACACCCGCCACCATTGATGATCCTGCAATTTTGGATGAAATTAAGGATGCTTTGAGTGCAAATGGGGTTGGTCAGTTTGCTAAATAATTAGTCGCTGTTGCGAAATTAAGAATTAGGAATTAAAAATTAGGGAAACGATCTCATAGATTTTTTTGAAAAATATAACAAAATCAATGATTTTAAAAATCCATTTTTTATTCTCAGTTTTTGATTTGTAATTGAGTGACAGAGATTAATTTAAACCTAATAATTATTTGGGGATGACTGAAAGCCTGTTTCCAGTCATCCTTTTAGCTTTCTGCTTCAAGAAAAAAAGGGGACAGATTTATTTTTTTTGTTTGAAAAAACAAAAAAAATAAATCTTTCCCCTTTTTTTATATAGTAGTGAGATTTTGGTTTTGTTTGGCACATTGAATGCTATGTCACCCTGAGCGTAGTCGAAGGGTCTCTGAGATGCTTCGACTACGCTCAGACAGTTTTCGGGAGATTGTCTCATGGGCAAAGAGGAAGCCAAACAAAACCTAATTCACGGTACTATATGATTTTTACCAGACAAATTGCAGTACCGGGACAAAGATTAGAAAATTGCTTTGTCTTTTTGATGGCGTGAGGGGCATGATCTCTTGGTATTTTGCTAAATCCAAGTTTGTTAAAATAACCTTCTGCTGTCATCGTCAACACGTACAATTTTTTGATGTTTTGCCGATAGGCATGAGCCAGAATTTTTTCGTAAAGCACCTTGGATAACCCCTTGCCTTGTTCAGCATTTGTGACTGCCAGAGAACGGAGCAATGCCACATCACCCAGGATCTCCAACCCCACAACTCCTACCAATTTTGTATTTTGTTTGGCCACCATAAAATGAGGAAGATGCGTCACAACATCAGCAAAAGGCAGTTTTGATTCTGATAATAATTGTTCGATGGAGACACGATCTTCTGATGTCGCCAGAGTAAAGGCGATTTCTTTCATTGTCTGCTCAACTATTATTTGGTTTCGTGACTCAATTATAGTGTTCCACAAAAGTATTTTCTTGAAACGCCCCCTCTTTTTTTCAAAGAGGGCCGGGGCAATCCGCATCCGTCAAAACAAAATTACTAGACTAATGTGAGTTTGGTTTATACTTCGAGTAGTGATTTGACAAAATCATTTTTCATTCCGGAATTGTCAAGACTATTTCGGATTTAAGACTGTAAATGCTAACGTGGATAAATCATACAGAAAAAAGAAACCATTATCTCTTTCTCTTGTTCTAACGTTTTATTGCTTTACATTTCCTTTTTCATTCGATAAATAATCACTAAAATCATCTTTTGATTTTCATAACGATTCTATCTAGTAAAAATAAGATTTAGATCGATGGGTGTTTAGTAGCAAGATTTATGGAACAAGATTATCTCTTAAGAATGTGGTGGCACAGTGCATTTGGATTTTCAATCGGAGAATCTCAGGGGGGTATTTCATAATTTATGATAATTTTTGACGACTCAATTTTATCCTGATTCTTCATCCATTGGTACAATTGTCACAGTTTTTTCTTCTTGCTACATAATCAATCATTTTTCCTTGATGATCAAATTCAAACTGGCAACATTCTAACAGCATTTCCTTGACCATGGCGCGTCCTCTTTGGACTCTGGACTTGGCTCCTGTCAAAGAAATACCAGCTTGATTGGCAATATCTTTTTGCTTCACTCCTTCGATTTCTGACAACAAAACGGCTTGCCGGTATGGTTCTGACAGTTGTTTGATTAAAGGAGAAACGCAATCGCTGATTTCTTGACGTGCCTGATTGATATTTTGGACTTCATCCAGTTCTGGATTTTCAGAACGTATCTCTTCGGGCAGTTCTTCGGTTGGTTTGTATTTCCGATAATGATCAACGATTGCGTTTCGGGTGATCTGGTAAATCCAACTCTGGATTTTGTGATCATCTTGGAGCGTGTGCATCCGGGTGTGAATTCGTATGAACACTTCCTGCAAGATGTCCTCTGCTATGAAATGATCACCAATCCTGCTTCGAATCATCTGGTATAGTTTGTCGTGAAAACTATGCCAGATGGATTCGGTTGTGTGGTTTGCCTTGGGATTCAGCATTTTAACTTACTTTACCATTGTAGTTCAAACAATTCTATTGGTCCCAGATACGCACGGATTGAGCGAATTTTGGGGACTGAACAAAGCGCAAAGATACCAAGTTAAATCTTTTAAATACTAACAACACGTCTGCTTGATCTTTTCTGCTTCAATGTACGCAGACACCAAATGATCTTCAATTTTGCTGTTACTTGTCCAGGTTGTGGTTGTGATCTCGTGGTCATTGCCTTTAGGTGTAATACGGATATTCACAAAACCTGTTTGTTCCAGGATGGATTGTACCTGATCTATGAACAATGCGCCACTCATGCATCCAGCATACAATTGAAGATCATTTTCCAATGCTTGAGGCAGGACTGCCGTGGTAACAATATCGGCAATTGCCAAACGGCCACCCGGTTTGAGCACACGGTATGCTTCGTTGAACACTTGCTGTTTATCTGTTGCCAAATTGATGACACAATTGGAAATAATGACATCGACGGTATTATTAGCAACAGGAAGATGTTCGATTTCTCCTAAACGAAATTCGATATGATTGAATTCTCCTTTCTCTTTATTTTGACGTGCTTTGCTGAGCATTTCAGGAGTCATGTCCACTCCAATCACATGGCCCTCTTCTCCCACCTCTTTTGCGGCAAGAAAGCAGTCAAACCCTGCACCACTGCCTAAATCAAGAACCGTTTCTCCCTGTTTTAACGACGCAATGGCTTTAGGGTTTCCGCAACCAAGTCCCAGGTTGGAACCTTCTGGTGCTGCAGAAACATCATCATTGGAATAGCCAAGTTTTAGTGAATTCTGACTGGTGCCACAATCGCAACCACAACCTGTACCGAATTCTGCTGCATTTCGATATGTTTCTCTGACCGCTTGGCGAATTTCTTCTGTATTTCTTCTTTCCATTTTTATCTCCTATAACAAGTTCTTATAATTTAGGATACCGATAAGATCAGGACCAAGATGATAAATCCTGAAAATCTACGTCCAAAAAATCAATATGAAATAAGTCTAACAATGCTTGTTTCATTGTCTTACTCATATAGACGCAAAAATCACAAAAAGGACGCAAATATAGAAAAGAAATTCATTAGATATCGTTGCGATTAATGAGTCTGAAGTGTATATAAGTAATAGGAAGTTGCCAGAAAATTAATAGTTGCTGGAATCTGAGGGGATAATAGGGGGCATGGTGAAATTTGCTATCCGGTATTGGACTATTTTTCTGTTCATTGCACTTTTGGTATCAGGTATCATTGGGAGCAGTCTCTTTGCCGGATGGCTGCGGTTATCAGAAGCAGAACAAAATGTGGCCGTAGAGATATTTTCCAAGGTAATGACTTTTCCTTTGTTAGGTTTAGTCACTTTGCTGGTAGTCATTGGTCTCTTGATCAGCTCCTTATTTCATTTATATATTATTCCACTTCATAAATTAGCAGAGGAAATCAAACTGATTTTGACAGCCAATCCTTCCCATCGTATCCAAAAACAAGGAGCAAACGAAGTCAGGCAATTAGCAGAAATCATCAATGAAATTGCTGAAAAACATTTGGAATTTGAAAATAATCTCCAAAGACAAATTGAACAAGCCAACCTGGATTTGACAAAAGAAAGAACCAATCTGGCTACTCTCATGTCATGCGTTCCGAAAGGAATTCTTGTTTGCAATCTAGGTGGTTTGATCCTGTTATACAATCAAAGGGCACAAGAGTTATTGGATTCTCCTTCCCATGAAAAGTCCGGTGCCAGTACAAAGGGAGGTATTATCGGGTTGGGGCGTTCTATTTTTGGATTGCTGGATCGAAATTCAATCACACTTTCACTGCATTATTTACGTGGGAAAATGGAAGAGGGTGATCCTGCCCCCATTTCCAGCTTTGTTGTCGTCTATGAGAAAAGGCGGTTCATTCAAATCAAGATGGCACCTGTTTTGGAAATGGAAAATAGAGAAATCACAGGGTATGTGCTCACGATTGATGATATCACACTGCGTATTACGGCAGATTGCCAGAGAGATGATTTGCTACGCGAGGTCACCAAGGGCCTGCAACCAGCAATGCGTCAAATCCAACAGGCTGTCCTGGCGTGGGTGAAGGTGAAAACTAATGAGATCGAGCAAATGGTCTCCCCCAGTCTCGTAGCAAAACAATCTGAAAATGTACTGGAGCAACTCAAAATTGCAGCACAACAGTATTCTCAACCGTGGGCAGATTCTGGAAAAGGAGAAAATGTTCTGGCAAGTGACTTACTGTTATTGCTTCAAAATGATATCCAAGCCCTTGGTATTGAAGTAATGAAAGTTAATTACAGTATTGATATCAAAAATGGTCTATGGTTAAAAATTACTAGTTTTGCAATTGTCCAAAGTGCTTTATTTTTAATGGTGCAACTGGTGAAACGGTTACAGACTCAATCTGTGTCTTTGAGTCTATCTAAAGATGGTGAATATGCTAATTTGGTGATATCCTGGATTGTTCGATCAAAAGAAACAGAGGATACCAAGAGAGAGCAAACTTCAGAAAGTCAAGAAATTGAAGAGTTGGTTGAACGGTCTGGAGGAAGTCTTGTCTGGGAAAATGAAGAATCCAATCAACATAGAGGTGTTCAGTTTAGATTACCGGTCACCGAGTTGGATTCGAAATGGGATTTTCAATTTATTCAAAAAAACAGACCCGTGTATTACGAGTTTGAGTTTTTTCAGCATCCTGTTCATAAACATGAATTAGATCAGCAACTGTTGAGAAAAATTCCCATCGTTGTGTTTGATACAGAAACGACAGGCTTGGATCCTTCTGGTGGAGATGAAATCATTTCGATTGGTGGAATGAGGTTGGTCAATGGTAGACTGCTTCATGAGGAATATTTTGAACAATTAGTTGATCCGCAACGCCATTTATCTTCAGAATCAATAAAGATTCATGGCATTTTGCCAGAGATGTTGCAAGGACAACCTACGATTGAAGAAGTGCTTCCCCGCTTTTTCCAGTTTACAGCAGACTCTGTTTTATTGGCACATAATGCTGCATTTGATATGAAATTTTTGGAGTTGAAGGAACAAACAACCGGTATTCGATTCACACAACCTTTGTTGGATACTTTGTTATTATCGGCAGTGATTCATCCTAACCAGGAAGGGCATGTGTTGGAAAAAATAGCAAAACGTGTGGGAGTCACTGTATTTGGCAGACATACCGCCCTTGGAGATGCAATCGTAACCGGAGAGGTGTTTTTGAGAATGATCCCGCTCTTAGAAGCAAAAGGCATCTATACCCTGGAAGATGCACGCAAGGCCTCTGAAAAAACGTTGTTTGCTAAAAAAAAGTACTAATTGATGATTGATAAAGGCTGCTTGACTGACACAACTAAGGGAAAGCTTTGAAATAAATGAAGAAATATTGAATTGTTTGTTGCTTAGAAATAATATGACCTCCTATCTTTAACC
>JANQHV010000105.1 GCA_028282505.1 SAR324 cluster bacterium
ATCCAGCGTTAACATTAGCCCAGATTACTCAACAAAGCATTCTGAATTTACAAGGATTGACCGATAATCCATACAGTTTGAGCAATAATCGTTTTGATGAAACAAACTATTTGGAAATGCTGGAAACAAATGGCGATGCGCATGGAATACACTGGTATTCTTCAGGATGAGGCGTTAGCCAATGAACTCTTCGCAAAATTCTGGTTTGCCAGAGAAAAACAAGAACTGGGTCAATTCTCGCTGAAGAAAGCGCATCATTGTTATCAACGTTGGGGAGCCGCGGCCAAAGCGGGTTTGTTGGAAGAAAAGTATCCGTGGTTGGTTTTGCGGCAATCTGGCAATGGAAGTATAACTGAAAACGTGGTGGGTTCGTCTCTGCGTAGCAGCTCCGATGTTTTGGATTTTAGTTCCGTGATGAAAGCCTCCCAAACGATCTCAGGAGAGATTCAACTGGAGTCACTGCTCAACCGGATAATGATGCTGATCAATGAAAACGCTGGCGCTCAACGAGGAGTGCTGTTGTTGGAAAAAGAGGAAGAATGGTTGATTGAGGCTGACATTTCTGTCGATCAGCAAACAGCCTCGGTACTGCAAGCCTTGCCATTGGATGTCCAGGATGAACAAAAATATCCTTTACTTCCGGTCTCTCTTGTCCAGTATGTGATTCGGGCACAGACACCTGTTGTCATCAATGATATAGAGGGACAAGAACGTTTTTCCAGTGATTCCTATTTGCAACGTGTCCAACCTCAATCGGTCCTGTGTTACCCCATTGTCAAACAAAGGGAACTCACTGGAGTGATCTATCTGGAGAACCGTCTCACCCCAAACGCTTTCACGCGGGATCGTCTAGAAGTGTTGGGTGTGCTGTCTTCACAAGCGGCCATCTCGATTGAAAACGCCAGGCTGTATAGTCATCTGGAACATTTGGTCGAACAAAGAACAGAAGAACTCTCTGAATCTCTGAGACACTTAAAAGTCACACAGGCCGAACTGGTGCAATCAAAAAAAATGGCAGGGTTGGGAACTTTGGTGGCGGGAATTGCCCATGAAATCAACAATCCAGTTAATTTTTTATCTCTGGGTTCTGAACTGTTAAATCAAGAATTAACAAGGTTTAAACAGCTTCTTCTGGAATCCCTAGTCGGAGAAAATGAACATGAAATCATCTCTATCTTTGAACAACGCTTTGATCATTTTTTTCAAACTTTGAACAGCATTCGTGAAGGGAGTGTTCGCGTCAAAACCATTGTGCAAGATCTGAGGACTTTCACCAAACTTGATGAAACAGAAAAACAAATCAGCCATGTTGTGGAGTGTCTACAAACGACGCTTCACTTGATTGAAACACAATACAAAGATCACATTGATTTTGTTTGTGACTTTCACGATAATCCTGCTTTTGAATGTTATCCCGCCCAGTTGAATCAAGTATTTATGAATATCTTGATGAACGCCTGTCAGTCCATTGAACAGAAACAACAACAAGTCCTCGAATTTCAGCAAGGAACCATCACCATTCGCACGCTTCTCATTCAAAATGAGTTGAAAATTTCTTTCCAGGATAATGGCATGGGGATGGCTGAGGAGGTGAGACAGAAAATTTTTGAGCCTTTTTTTACGACTAAAGCCGTTGGCATGGGAACTGGATTGGGAATGTCGATTTCTTATGGCATTGTTGAAAAACACCAGGGGCGTATTGACATTGAATCAGAGCCAGGCCAGGGCACGACCGTGCATCTGTTGTTTCCACTGGCACCAAAGCTGGATTAGTACTATTATGCAATTTTAAGCGCATTTCTTACGGCTTCTGGATTTCGTTCGATCACTCTTAACAAAGTCCTGGCCGCCTGATCCGGGCGGACTCTTCTTTGTTCCCAATCCCGGAGTGTTGCCAAAGACAGATGAAACGTCTTGGCAAACTCTTGTTGAGTCATGCCAAGCTTAGCCCGTATCAATTTGATATCTACTGTTGGTTGAAGGTCTTTCTTTTGAGAGAGAGGAGGAGCATCGGGATCATTTAATGCATTTTGGTGGGCCTCTTCCTCAGTCATTGTATCAATTCTTCTCCAGTCAGTCTTTCCCTGAGGGACCTCTTCCAGAGAATTAGCGGTAATAGTTGTGATATTGCTTTTCTTCATACTTCTCTGTCTTTCTTGCCGAAATGATACGAATTTTTGATCCCCTCCAGGTATAAACCACATAGAGAAGACGACCATGAGCCATGCCTATTACATTGAATCTTTCTTCATCTGAAGATATATCATCTAACTCATAGGCTTCCAGTGCCCGTTTGACCGTGATCTCCAGGTCCACCGAATCAATGGGTTTGGTTAGAAATTTGTAGACGTGCCCTTCATTGACGGCCTCCAAGATAACATCGACTTCTTTATAGGCCGTTAAAATCATCCGGATAGTTTTGGGGATCAACAGAATTGTTTGTTTCAGGAGCTCCACGCCTGTCATTTGTGGCATACGCTGATCGGCGATGATGCACTGGATACGCGAGGGATTGGCATCATTTTTGATTAAATCCAGAGCCGCTTGCCCATCAGATGCCGTTAAGATGTGGTAATGTGGCTTCAAGATGCTGGCAACCAGTTGGAGATTCTCCTCTTCATCATCGACCAGGAGGATGGTATATTTTTTCACAGACTGTTGGAATTGCTGAAAATGAAGCGCTTTGAATTTTTCTTTATTGAGTTGGTATTTCATGTGAAATCCATCACTTGGTCATGAATAAAGAATAAATTTTTAAATTTTTCACTGAACAGCTGGATTTTCTCTGCCAAAGCAATGATACTGAGAATAAAAACTATACCGTAGTTACAAGATAAGCGAAACAAGTATAACTTTCCATGCGTGGAAAAGGAATATAAAAAGAATAAATTATTATGCTACAGTCTCCTTTGGAAATCATTCGAAAAATATTGACTGAGCAATGTGAGTGTAAGGATCATATTACAGAAACGACTCATTTGGTAGATGACCTGGAATTGGAATCAATCTATCTGCTCACTCTCCTCACAGAGTTGGAAAATCATTATCAAATGGTATTTGAGATTACAGAAGACTCCGACATTCAGACAGTGGGAGATATTGTCCATTATATTGAGACCCATATAACAACTCATGAATGATGCTCCACTTGCTGAAATCCATGCCTCTCCACTCCCTACATTTGCCTTTCCTACAGTGACCGATGCCTGGCTGGATATGGCAAAAAATAAGGAAATCGGCATTACGTTTCACCATTTAAATGACGCTTCTGATTTTTGGAGTTATGCCGGTTTACTGGCTGAATCCAAAAAAGTGGCTGCCGGTTTACAAGCTTTGGGAGTCTGTCGTGGAGACCGCATTGCAATTGTCTTGCCGACGTGTCCAGAATTCATTTTGATTTATTTTGGTGTCCTGCTGGTAGAAGCGATCCCTGTCCCGCTTTATCCACCGATGGGCTTGCATGGGTTGAATGCTTACGGCACTCGGACTCGAGAAATGATGGTTAAGTTGCAACCGTGCTTATTGGTCACGATGGCTCGCTTGAAAAAGTTATTGCCTGCCATTGTTCCTCACCATCCTGAATTTTTGGGATTTTTTGAGGTAAAGGAATTACTCAAAGAAGAAAAAGACTTTGTTGTTCCTAAACCTGATCCTGAAGACATTGCCCTGGTTCAATTTTC
>JANQHV010000127.1 GCA_028282505.1 SAR324 cluster bacterium
ATTACTTAATTAAATAGTTATATACTTTTAAAAATATAAAAATAATTACTATTTAGTTTTTGGAAATGAACTTTATTCTATTTTAATTTCAGAACTAAAGCATGAGAGTAAAAAATATATTTAAACGATAAAATTAATTCGCTTTTTAACATAATGAACAAATGACGGAAGGAAGGCAGAGTAATGTGAGCTTTTTAAATTTCAATTGGGAATCTCCTCTTATCAGCATTAATACAAGGAGTTGCATCATGCTTAAACGTAAAACAAAATGGGCAAAAGAGCTGTATAAGATTCTTTCGAAAATAAATACTCAAGAACTGAATGAATTTTACTACCTGTTTCACCCAAACGCTCATATTCTTTACGTTTTACCACGTTTCTTCATATGGATGAAGAGCAAACATCGGAAAGGAAACCCTCGTAAAACACTGAAGTGGTGGCTAGTCTTTAAAAAAACAGGAGGTGTTGAACGCTTTCATGTGTTCTATACACGAAAATATCCTGCAGAGGTAGATACTTTCAAGGTCTTCAAAGCATGGCTTCTCACAGAAATTTAATGTGAGACGATTCACAAGAATAAAATCGATTTGATTTTGAATGATATTGAAATGCCCAATCTCGATGGGGTGGAAATGACGAAACAGATTCATAGTAACTCTCAATTCAATCATTTTGTTTTTATGGACAGGAAGTTTATACTCTTTCTATCATCATTAAAGAATCGGGCATCGATCTGCAAAAATACAAAGTACAAATCATCGGGAGCGATAAAAGTCTATGAGCAATGCTAATATCATGAACCCTGGTAGCATTTTGGGGATTGGCACATCTGAAACACTATGTGGGGCATGGTGACTTTATTAATGGAGCAGGCTGATAAACAATTCAGGCTTTTTGATAGTAAGGAAGACTCTGAAGAATGAATCGGACAAAAACCTACTCCGATTCAGCATCGGAAATTTTTTTCACTTCATTACGGAATGCGGTTCTTGCGGAAAGATACCCTGTCAGGATTCCATCTTCATAATTGAATACAGGATCGAGATACAGGTCAGGGAAATCCTGAGGATTGCGGATATCCTCAGGAGTCAAATTCGGATGGACATCACAGGCCACTTTGAGCACTTTCTTTTCTTGCAGCTCAACCATCTGGTCCAAAATGGTTTCCAAAGATTTTTGTAGGGAAGACATGAGAAATTAATCCTCAAGAGTAGATTTTAAGGCAACACGCAGTTTAACAATAATTTTGGTACGGATTTGAGAGATTCTCGATTCGGAAACTCCTAAAACTTCTCCAATTTCTTTCAAGTTCATTTCTTCCATGTAGTAGAGGGAAAGAATCAGTTGTTCTTGTTCGGGCAACGTCTGGATAGCGTCTGCCAGCTTGTCCTTCATTTCTCCGGTAGAAAAGGTAGAAAAAGGATCTTCGGCATCAGGGTCTGCCAAAATTTCATGGACATCCTGAGAATCTTCATCGTCTGTTTTACCAAAATTTTCCAAAGAGAGCAAAGGAATCGGGCGGGATTTTGCGAGAAACTCATGGTATTCTTTGAGAGGCATCTCCAGTTCACTGGCTACTTCCTGATCTGTTGGCTCTCGCGCCAATCGATTGGTCAGGGTGGTATACACCTGTTCGAGCTTACTGGCAGCACTACGAACTGAGCGTGGAATCCAATCCATCGAACGCAGCTCATCAATGATGGCTCCTTTGATACGAAATTCCGCATAGGTTCGGAATTGCACATCTTTGCTGGCATCAAATTTATCAATGGCATCCAATAATCCAATGGAACCGGCTTGATATAATTCATCCCGGTCCACTCCATCGGGGAGTCTTGCCGCCATCCTATTGACAATGTGCTTGATTACATGCGCATGTTCCAAAACCAGATCTTCTCTACTTTTCCTGGCTTGTTGCGCATACGGGTTGGGTCTCACAGTTCCACCATTCACAGAAATTCTTTTTTAGTCTATCTTTTTCTCTTCCAATGCAATAAGCGATCCCAGAAAGTAGGATCAGGCCCTTTCACATCAAGGGCTGGCAAAGTCGTAGCATCCTTTTCTATTTGCCGGGCAAGTGCGTGAAAACATTTACCGGCAGGAGATTTAGGATACACTTCCAACAGAGGTTTTTGCATGCGTACTGCCTTGGTGAGCATTGGATCTTTGAACACAAATCCAACATAATTGATGTTAATTTGCAAGAAATCATGTACCACTTTATGCAGGCGTTCAAAAACAGCCTGTGCTTCTTTGCGGGATTCCACCGCATTGGTAATTAAATTAAATTTACGAACATGATATTTGGTTGCCAAAATCTTAATCACCGAATAAGCATCGGTCATTGATGTTGGTTCTGGTGTAGCAACCAAAACAATCTCATCGGCTGTCGCATTGAAACGCAAAACATTGGAAGCAATGCCGGCTCCAGTGTCCACCAAAAGATAATCCATTGTTTGATCAATTTCTCCCAGTTTGCGAAACAGTTTAACCTGCTCATCCCTATTCAATTCTGCCAATTCACTCAGTCCGGAGCTAGCAGGTAAAATGCGTATATTGGCAGGGCCATTGACAATAATATCGTTAATGTTTTTTTCCCCAGATAAGACATGCTCTATATTATAGGGAGGTGAAATATTCAATAGAACGTCAATATTCGCAAGCCCTAAGTCTGCATCGAGGATGAAAACCCGACGGCCCATGGAAGAGAGAGCATATGCCAAATTAATGGTAATATTGGTTTTGCCCACTCCGCCTTTTCCACTGGTAATACTAATTACACGGACACGACGTTTCTTTTTCTTTGTTTTGCTTTGTTCTTTGGCAGCATCAGAGCCGACGAGCTGACGTAATGTACTGGCCTGATCCATGATCATGATTATTTTCTAAAAGAAAAGTTTGGGTAAAGAAGACTCAGTCTCCTGCAATATTCAATAAAAGATCGACCAAGCGTTCTTTGGTAGCAGCTTCAATATCTTCAGGAACTTTTTGGCCGGTAGTTAAAAAAGCAATGGGCTTTTTAAAACGAATTGCATGATTAAAAATACAACCATAGGTTGTACTTTCATCCAATTTTGTGAAAATGACTCCATCCAGACGCATCTCTCCAAATTTCCGGGTGATTTCAGAAATTTCATGATCTTTTGTGGTAGAACTCAAGACAAGGTAATTATTGACTCGGTGATTGCTCTCCAATAACTCCCGCAACTCAAACATTTGTGCTTCGTCCCGTTGTGAGCGTCCACCGGTGTCAATGAGTAATACATCATAATCTGAATATTTATCAATAGTTTGATTGAGTTCCGTTTTGTTGGCTACCACTTCCAGAGGGACATTCATGATCTTGGCATAAGCCCGCAATTGTTCAATTGCCCCAATACGAAAAGTATCCACTGTTAAAAGTGCCACTTTGTGTTTGTATTTCAACACCTGTTCAGAAGCAATTTTTGCAGCCGTGGTTGTTTTGCCAACACCCGTTGGTCCAATTAACGAAAAAATTTTTTGTTTCGCCCCTTCTTTGGGGATACCGTTGGTGGTTTTGATAATCTTCATGAGCATACGGGCAATGAAGATTTTGACATACGGAAAATTATTCAGCTCATCTGGGGGGATACTTTTTTTGGCTTCTTGAATCAACCTGCGTGCAAACTTTTCTTCTAATCCATTGAACACCATTTGCTGAAACAATACCACCAAATTTTCAGATAATTCTTCATCTCGTAATTGATTCGACTGAGCAGCAAGTGTCTGAACCATATGGCGAATTTCCGACATATCCTGTTGCAGCTGAACCGTAGTACGGCTTTCCACAGTAGGCTGCTGCATACTGACAATCATGTCTTTCAACTCTTGTATTTCTTCCCGGATTGGCAATAGCATGCGTTGTGTTTCTTCCCGGTAATTTTGAGCAAGACTGGGCGTGGGCATTTTTTTTTCTAATGGTTCAGGCGTTCCATATGGAGAGGGTTCGGGTGCTTTGTTCAGTACAGGGGGAGGATTGTTTTTTTTCTGTGCAGTTTCATCACGTGCGGCCGTCACTTCCAACATGGTTTTTCCAAACAGTCCAAATGAATTTTTGCTTTCTTTGACTTGTCGGGTAGAAACAATGATTGCGTCAGGACCAAGATCTTTTTTTATCTGTTGAAGTGCCTCCTGGATGTTATTAACACGATATCTTTTCAGGTTCATTTTGTTGCTTCTTAAAAATTTTTCTACCCTCCCGTTTTATTCGACAATTCCCAGACTTTCAATCCGGACATCGGGTGAGATTTCATTATGGGAAAGAACCACCAGACTTGGAATAAATCGCTCTGTCAGTCTTTTCATATGGGGTCGAATCAATGGAGAACATAGTAAAATGGGCTGATAATTATTGATGGCAAACATCTCCATCAACCCTTCGACTTTATTAATAATCGCCTGTGCCATCTCTGGATCCAATCCAAGATAAGTACCATGTCCAGTATCTTGAATTGCCTGAGCAATCTGATCTTCAATTTCCTGACTCATGGTAGTCAATGGCAGTAAACCATCGGCTGTTTGATATTGACGCGTAATCGGACGTGCCATCGATTGCCGCACATATTCTGTTAACAAATCCGGATCTTTCGTTAAAAGCGCCATGTCGGCCAGTGTTTCTAAAATCGTATGCAGATCACGAATAGATACCTGTTCTCTCAACAAATTCTGTAATACCTTTTGCGCTGCCCCCAGTGGCAATAAATTTGGAATCAGTTCTTCAACGACTTTAGGCTCATTTTGCGCAAAATTATCCAAGAGGCGTTGTGTTTCCTGGCGTCCTAAAAATTCGTGAGACTGTGACTTCAAGATCTCCGTAATATGAGTGGCCAGTACCGTGGGTATATCGACCACTGTATATCCTGCAAATTGAGCACGCTCTTCATCATCTGGACTAATCCACATCGCAGGAAGACCAAAGGCTGGCTCAACCGTATCAATTCCAGGAATCTCTTCATCGACATCTCCTGTCTTCATCGCCATGTATTGTCCAACCATTAGCTCACTACGCCCGACTTCAATTCCCTTGATAGTAATGGAATATTCACCAGGAGCCAACTCCAGATTATCTTTAATATGCATGGGTGGCACAATGAATCCAAAGTCTAAGGCAACTTGACGACGAATCGATTTGATCCGTTTCAACAGTTCACCATCTTGTTCTTCATCAACAAGCGGTATTAAACCATATCCAAGTTCCAGGCCAAACATGTCGATTGGGAGCAAAGATGCAATATCTTCTGGTTCTTCATCGATTTTTTGTTGCTCTTCTTGCTCCACTTGCAACTGCTCTTCCTGGGCCACACGTTGATTATGCTGCTTGGCAAAATAGGCCAATCCCCCTGTGGCAATCGATAACATCAAAAATGGGATAGAAGGCAGACCGGGTACCATCGCAAAAGCCAAAAGGACAATGCAGGCGACAAACAACGCTTGCACATTGTTGAAAATCTGTTTTTGGAGATCAATGGAAAGTTTGTTTTCTGCAGATGCCTTGGTGACCACAATACCGGCCCCAACAGAAATAATCAATGCGGGGATTTGAGAGACTAAACCATCACCAATGGTCAAAATGGCATAGGTTTCAAAAGCATCGGACGCTGACATACTGAAGTGAGCTGTCCCCACCAGGAGTCCACCGATGATATTGATGGCACTGATGATCAAGCCGGCGATAGAATCCCCTCTCACAAATTTACTGGCCCCATCCATTGCCCCATAAAAATCGGATTCTCTCTGCACTAACGTACGACGTTCTTTTGCCTGTTGCTCATCAACCAGCCCTGCATTCAAATCAGCATCAATCGCCATTTGTTTTCCAGGCATCGCATCTAAAGTAAAACGTGCTGCAACTTCGGCAATACGACCCGCACCTTTCGTGATAACAACAAAATTGATCAATACCAAAATCAGGAAAATAATAATCCCCACAATCTGGTTTCCTCCCACGACGAACTCGCCAAATGCCTTAATCACACTACCCGCCGCATTAGGGCCCTGATTTCCATTCAACAAAATCAAGCGAGTGGATGCTACGTTCAGTGACAGGCGAAAAAGGGTTGAAATGAGGAGGATGGTCGGGAATGATGAAAAATCCAAAGCATTGGCAGTGAACAGTGCGACAAATAAGATCAACACAGCAAGCGTAATACTCATTGCCAACAATAAATCAATCATCAATTCTGGCAAGGGCAGCACCATAATCAACAAGATGCCGATAACCCCTGCGGCAAGAAGGAAATCCGAATTTTTGGTCAGACGCCCAATGGATAAATCAGTTTGCATTGTTGCCACGTTTCTCTGTTTTTGATTAAATGACATGTGATGTGGTGAATCTGCCAATCCTGATACAGTACTCCAGAAAATCAGGGTTCAGGAGAAAAACACCAGTATTAGAAAATACCACAGTTTTGACCAACTAGGAATTTATTTCCCGGTAAAGAGTGATCTGGTAACAAATTGAATAGATTTGAGCTTAATCAAGTGGAGCGTCGTTTTCTCCGGAGGCGGTAAACATATGCCAGAATTTCAGCAACTGCTTTATAGAAGCGATCCGGAATCGTTTCTCCCACTTCTACATCTCGATACAATTCACGAGCCAAAGGCGGCCGTTCAAGGACAGGAACATTATTTTCTTTTGCAATTGCACGCATTCGAAGGGCTAGATAATCCGCACCTTTTGCAGTTACTTGAGGAGCGACCATGGCTTCCCGGTCATAACGGATGGCAACTGCAAAATGAGTGGGGTTGGTCACCACCGCATCGGCCTGAGGAACTTCCTGCATCATCCGGGCACGTGACATTTCTCTCTGGACCTGTCGAATCCTGCTCTTGAGTTGCGGGTCCCCTTCAGTTTGTTTCATTTCGTCTTTGACCTCCTGTTTGGTCATCTTCAATCGCTGCTCATGCTGCCAACGTTGGTAAAAGTAATCCATGATCGCAAGAACCAACATGGCGATTACTATTTTTCCAGTGACTCTGGCCACCAAATCGAAATTATACGTAATGATCGAATCTGCAGGAATAATAGACAATGCCATTAATTCTGTCAGCTCTTGCTGGAAAGTAAAATAGCCAATATATCCCAAAACCACCGTTTTGAATAAACTTTTGAATAATTCTGCCAATCCCTGAGTAGAAAATATACGTTTGATCCCACTAAGCGGACTGAGCTTATTCAATTTAGGCTGCAACGGTTTCATGGTCGGGCGAAAGCCCACTTGAAAAACAGAAGACAAAATACCAGCGATCATTGCTAATAAAGCAAAAGGGAGGAAAATAGGATTGGTGACACTTAAGGCTTTATCCAGCATTTGAGCTATGAAAGGTATGGTAAAATCTTGTGTATGGAATTGCGTGAAGGAGTCAGCCAGAAATAACAGAGTCTTTTCCAGCATATATGAGCTGGCGACATAAAGGACCAGTCCCATACCCGCCAATGTGGCCACAGAAGTCACTTCTCGGCTAAAAGCGACTTGTCCCTCTTTGCGAGAATCCTCTCTTCTTTTCTCAGAAGGGGCTTCTGTTTTTTCTTGACCATCCTGTGGTTGCGCCATATCTATTGATAATTGTTATGTTCTCATCAATCGAATAATCGTGATAACCTGATCATCAAACATTTCAAACAATATGCGGACTGCCTGAATAAAAAATGGCATACCAATGCCGAGTAACACCAAACCCAATAGAATGGAAAATGGAAATCCAACCACAAAAATATTCATTTGCGGAACTGCCCGTGCCATAAAACCCATGATGATGTTAGCTAAAAACAAAGAGACAATCAACGGGGCTCCCAGTTGCAATCCTAGGGCAAATATTCCCGCAGACAGGGAAATGATTTCCTGTACCAACCCCTTGCTCAAGTCAATAGTTCCTGGTGTTAAAAAAGTATAACTGTGTACCATTGCTTGAATCACAACATGGTGGGCGTCCATTGCCAAAAAAACCATAGCAGCAATGACGTATTCAAACTGAGCGATAATAGAAATCTGCTGTTCTGTTTGAGGGTCCATGACATTAGCCATCCCCAGACCCATCTGTAAACCAGTTAATTCTCCGGCAAACTGGACTGCAGCAAATAGAATCTGACCGACCATGCCCAGAACCAGACCAATGAGAAGCTCACCGGCAACCAATAACAGGTAATGAGACACGTTATTCAAAGAAACAGTGATGGGAGGAACAAAGGGATGCAGGATGAGTGCAAAAGCAAGAGAAATAGCAACTTTAATCTGGTTGGGGACGTTGCTGTCTCCAAATATAGGAGCTGTGGAGACAATCCCGCTGACTCGGACTAAGACTAAAATAAATCCTAGTAACTGTGACGTATTATAATTCAGCAGGTTTGCCATCACATCCTCCAGCGTATAAGAAACTGGTTGAAAAGCAGAGAGAATGCCATATTTTTAGAAACAGATTCCCGATAGAAGGAAAATGGCAGGCAAACTATTCTTCCATGTATCGCAAAGAACCTTCCATATCTTCTCTTGAATAGACTCCACTGGTACGTTCTTCTTCTTGTTTACAATTGATGCAGAGTCGGGCAAATGGTACAATCATCAAACGCTTCGGAGAAATGGGTTCTCCACATTCTTCGCACTCTCCATAGTCATTGTTCTCAATCCGAATCAATGCCCTCTCGATCTTTTCTAATTTTTCTCGTTCCCGATCTTGCAGAAGCAACATCAATTTACGTTCTTGATCTTCTACAGAACTGTCGATCTCGTCTCCGATGTCGTGATCTTTGGGCATATGCTCCTGAGTTTTAAGAATATCTGCAATGATGTTCTCTTTTTCTTGAAGCAGCATCGCCTTAATTTCATCCATAACCACATCCTTAAATATTTAAGCAATCATCAATCTTCTACAAAAAATAAAATATTACCACAAAAAAATTTGGAGTAATAGCTTTTAACGGTACTTTTTCTCTTCACAATACTTGAAAAAGCGTGTTTTTCTAGTGATTTTTTACCAGGATGTCAAGTAAATTCAAGGTAGTTGCTATCTTTTATGCAAAAATACTGCCGCAAAGAAACCCATTATATGCGGTGCAGGGATTGTTTTATAATACCCTTTGTCTGTCAGATAAGGAAGATATTGCTTAGGAATCTCCGGAATTTCAGTGAATGGAAGCATGGTGAAATCTGGATTTTTTTCTAAAAAATATTCAACTTGCTGTTCATTTTCTTCGACTTCCAGAGAACAGGTTGCATAGACCAGCATTCCTTCCTTTTTTACACACCGGGCCGCATTTTCCAGCAATTGTGTTTGCAATCGGGTTTTACTCAACAGAGCTGAGTCAGAACCAATCCATTTGATATGAGGGTTTTTTCGAAGAGTCCCCGAAGAAGAACAGGGCACATCTAGCAAAATTGTATCAAAATTTGCAGTAAATGGAGAAAAACGGCCATCAGAAATCATCAGAGCTGGAGCAGGCCTCTGTAGCCGTTGGATATTTTGGTGTATTTGCACCAGTCGTTTTCGGGAGACATCATTGGCCACCAGTTTTTTTATATGCGAAGAACCCAAAAGTTGTATTGTTTTGCCTCCAGGTGCTGCACACATATCCAGGACAACCCCCGTCCACAGGCTTTGGGTCAATTCTAAAAAAATTTGTGAAGAAGCATCTTGTACATAGCAGGTTCCACGACTAAATACAGAAGAAGCCAATAACTCCGAAGCATTTTCCACAATCAATGCTTGCGAAACAATGGGATGAGGTTGTGACAACACTCCCTCTTTTGCAAGCATTTGGCATAATTGTTGAGCATTCCATGGAGAAACAGGACGAACAGTAATCCCTTCAAATGTATTGTTCGCTTCACAAATTGATTGAACCTCTGTCTCAGAATAAGTTTGTAACCACCGCTCTACCATCCAGTCAGGGTGGGATGTTCTAATTGCCAGAGGATAATGCTGGCAGGAATAATCCTGCTCCAGATCTCGTTGCAAATTCCGTAGAATCGCATTAATCAAAGATTTTTGAGGATATACCCGAAATGGCTTCACCAACTCTACTGTTTCGTAAATACTGGCACGTGCTGGAATTTTATGCATGAACAGGAGTTGATATATTCCCAAACTTAAAATACCAATCACGGTATTTTGCAACTTATGGAATGGTTTATTAACTCGCTTTTGGATTTCGGCTTCCAGTAGGCGCTGATGGCGGATCATGCCTTGCAGGAGATGAAAATAAAAACGGCGATCCTGGTCTTTGTCTAACTGAGTTGGAGGGTTGTCTGGCCAGTAATACTTCTTTTTAAATTCCAGAAAATCTCGGACTACTAAAAATCGGACACGATCATAGGCCATAGTTGGACGCAAATGAAAAATTAAAAGAATACTTGGGGAATGAACAACATCATTCACTCTGATTTTAACTTGGCTTCTCAGCTACTTTTGTCTAAACTAATTATTTCACTTTTTTGTTGGGTTGTGTTGTTAGCTAAATATAACTTAGCATAGGAAGAAGATTCTTCAATTCAAACCAAATTCTTAATTCCTGATCTGGCAGAGCTATAACCAAAAAATATCACAGATAGGAAAGGCCGTATTGACGAACCGTCGCTGCGGTATACTGACCCCCACACAGAGAGTACAGAGAAAAAATGTTTTTTAAAGCATAGAGGGCTCTGAGTCTCTGTACAAAATGGACATTCGTATCAGTATCTAAATTTTTCTTGCCATTTTGACAAGGATTTCAAAACTAAAGAATTAATTAAGCTAGTTGATTATGTCTCACACACAAAAAGCGTATCAGATCATTTTTCTATTAACCATTGTTGCATTGGCTATTGTCATCGCAGGTAAATTCAGGCATTCAGAAGCTGCTACCTCAACACCGGTTTGGATCACCGCAACAGGAGACCTGCGAGGTGAAATCAAACCTTGTGGATGCAGTGCTGATGGGGATATGGGAGGGTTGTTGCGCCGTGCCACTTATCTGGAACAATTGCGCCAGGCCAAACCATCAACCCTCTATCTGGACCTGGGAAACAACTTTCCCCCGCCCACTGAACAAGGACGCTTGAAAGTCGAGTTGATCCAAACCACTTTACAAAAATTGAAACCATTGAGCATTTTAATCGGTCCGAATGAATTGTTGTATGAACATTCCCTCCTTGATCAGAAGTTGCCTTATTTATTAACAAATACCAATGCTTCATGGCCCGTCAAATCATTTCATATTGAAAAATTGGCAGGAAAACAGATTGGGATGTGGGGATATCTCTCCCCAGAGCAAATTTATCAAAATAAGAATGACAAACCACTGGTGTATCCAGTGAATGATGATGTATTAGCCGCTTGGAAGCAGCAACTGCAAAAACACCAGCTGGATTATGCCATCCTCTTGTTTCGTGGCAATGAGCAAGAACTCGAAAAATTTGAAAACAGCCAACTCTTTGATATGATTGTCACCGGCAACAACAATGATGATGAACTGAATCAGGTTTTGGAAATGAAAACAACGACGGGCACTTTTTCTGCTGTTCCCACCAAAGGTCAGGGAGCCCTGGAAGGGCAAATTCATTTTTCAGGAAAGCCGGTTCATTTTGAAGTGCAGTGGTTGCTGGACAAATATCAGGATCACCCCAATATTCTTCCCCTGTTTAGTACCTATAATCAAGCAGTCAAAGAGTTATTCTTCACGAACCTGGATCGTATGGAGCAACATCAGCAAGACTCTCCCTATGCTGGAGAAGCCACATGCAAGGAATGTCATCAGGCTGCATACACTACTTGGAGTCAAAGCCGTCATGCCCGTGCCTTTTCTACATTACAAAAGATCAATAAACACTTTGATTTAGAGTGCCTCCAGTGCCATGTGGTTGGATTGAATCAAAAGGGTTTCATGAGTCCCGAATTAACCCCCAATTTGCTCAATGTACAATGCGAAAACTGTCATGGATCAGCCAAGGCACACATCGGTGATCCCAAAAAGATTCAAACCTCCCAAAAACCTGCGATACAAGCCTGCACTTCCTGTCACAAAGGCAGTCACTCTCCTTCCTTTGATTTGTCCAAATATTGGCCGAAAATTGTTCATCAATAAGGAGTCAGGAATTAGGGATCAGGAGGATTGTTGCAATGAAATCTTTTAATACTACTGGTCCCGTTCGGTCAGAAGTCCATTATACCTTTTCCCCCCACCCGGCCTCTCCCCAGGAAAAAATACGGATTTCGTAACATCTCCGTTCTCTTTACAGAAAGCATCGTTTGGGGATATAATGAACAAAACTTAATCAAGGAGATCCGATGGAAATGAACGAATTAAGGACAGAGTTGCAGAACTTCAAAGCAGAAATGTTGCAGGCCGTCAAAACAGAAATTACTTTGAAGGTTAAGGAAGAAATCAAATCCGAAATCATCGTCAGTATTGTACAGAGAATCGAAGACGGCAATGATCAGGTTGTACAGAAGATCGATGAGAGCAGTGACCGGATTGTACAAAAGATCGATGAGAGCAGTGATCGGATTGTACAAAAGATCGATGAGAGCAGTGACCGGATTGTAGAGAAAATTGATGAGAGTAGTGACCGGATTGTAGAGAAAATTGATGAGAGTGGTGATCGGATTGTCGATGCGATTCATGTATCAGACAAGTCGAATAAGAAAGAGTTCCAAGAACTTAAACAATCCATTGAAGGAGTTCAACAATCCATTGAGACTGGAAATTTACAAACCCACAACCTACTCTCTAATATCGCTTCTATTTTAACAAAAATGGAACAAAAGCTGTCACAAGGAAAATGAACATTCAACAAATTTATGAAACCATGGAATATGGCCCTGCCCCAGAGAGTAGAGCCCCAGCAGATGAATGGCTCCAATCAAGAAACCACCAGTTTGAGCTGTTTATTGGAGGCAAATGGCATACTCCCAAGAGTGCTAAATACCTGGAAAGTATCAATCCCGCTAACAAAGAACTTCTGGCAAAAATTGCAATTGCTGGAAAGAGTGATATCGACAAAGCAGTTTCTGCTGCTCAGAAAGCCTTGCCCAATTGGCTGAAGATTGGTCCTCATGGACGAGCACGTTATTTGTATGCCATCGCCCGACAAATTCAAAAACATGCTCGCTTGTTTGCAGTATTGGAAACATTGGACAACGGCAAACCCATTCGGGAAACTCGTGACATTGATATTCCTCTGGTAGCACGTCATTTTTATCATCATGCTGGCTGGGCACAACTTCGGGAAACAGAGTTTCCCGATTATCAAGAAATCGGAGTAGTCGGCCAAATCATTCCCTGGAATTTTCCATTACTGATGCTTGCCTGGAAAGTTGCCCCTGCCCTTGCTGCAGGAAATACTGTTGTGCTCAAACCCGCAGAGTTTACATCTCTCACGGCTCTTGCTTTTGCAGAACTATGCCAGAACATCAACCTTCCCCCAGGAGTGGTGAATATTGTCACCGGTGGTGGCAAAACCGGAGAATGGGTTGCCAAACATCCAGGAGTGCAAAAAATTGCTTTTACTGGTTCAACGGAAGTGGGACGCATCCTGCGGCAAATCACCGCAGGGACTGGAAAAAAGCTATCTTTAGAACTGGGTGGTAAATCGCCCTTCCTGGTATTCGAAGGTGCTGACCTAGACAGTGCTGTCGAAGGACTGGTAGATGCGATTTGGTTCAACCAGGGACAAGTCTGTTGTGCTGGATCGAGATTGCTGCTTCAGGAAAGTATTGCGGAGCAAATGATTGGCAAGATCCAGAAGCGTATGGAAAGATTGCGGATTGGTAATCCCCTGGACAAGTGTATCGACATGGGAGCCATTGTGGCACCCGCCCAACTGAAAAAAATCCAGCAGTTGGTGCAAACAGGAAAAAAAGAAGGCTGTTCTATCTGACAACCCGATTCTACCTGCCCAGAAGGTGGTTATTTCTTTCCGCCAACCCTGTTTACTAATGTTTCTCCTTCCGCAACCATTGCCCAGGAAGAAATTTTTGGTCCTGTGCTGATCAGTATGACTTTCCGTACCCCTGCAGAAGCTGTCGAGTTGGCAAATAATACCAGGTATGGACTGGCAGCCAGTATCTGGACAGAAAATATCAACCTTGCTCTCGACATTGCTCCAAAAATAAAAGCAGGCACCATTTGGATCAATTCCACTAACCTGTTTGATGCAGCTTCAGGTTTTGGAGGCTATCGAGAATCTGGTTTTGGGAGAGAAGGTGGGAAAGAAGGGCTCTGGGAATATCTCCAACCCAAATGGGAAGCAGAATTTAATGAAAAGCAACCTTCTTTATCAACTTCAAAATCAAAAACACAAAATCAAAATTCACCTCTGTTGCCTCCCATTGACCGGACTGCCAAAATGTATATTGGTGGAAAACAAACGCGGTCCGATAGTGGGTACACCATCCCCGTCCACAATTACCAGGGGGAAGTCCTGGGAGAAGTAGGAGAGGGGAATCGTAAAGACATTCGCAATGCTGTGGAAGCCGCTCATAGCGCAAAATCTTGGAACACCATTACCGCCCATGCACGGGCTCAAATTCTTTATTATATTGCAGAAAATTTCGAAGTACGCAGTCATGAGTTTGCCGCTAAAATATCTCAAATGATGGGAATTAACCCACAAACAGCCCAGAGGGAAGTGGATTTATCAATCCGTCGGATCTACACTTATGCCTCATTTGCCGATAAGTATGAAGGCAACGTCCATCACACTCCATTTCGGAATATAACACTTGCTATGCCCGAATCCATTGGTGTGATGGGGATTATTTGTCCTGCAGAGTCAGCGTTACTTGGTTTTTTATCGACTGTGCTTCCTCCCATTTCCATGGGCAATTGTGTCGTTGCCATCCCTTCCGAAAGTTTTCCACTAACAGCAACCGATTTTTATCAAATTTTGGATACTTCAGATCTGCCAGGAGGGGTAATTAATATTGTCACTGGTCATCAGGATACATTGGCAGAAGTGCTGGCCCACCATGATGATGTGGATGGAATCTGGTATTTTGGTTCCAAAGAAGGAAGCAAAATGGTGGAGTATGCTGCTGCAAAGAACATGAAACGTACCTGGGTGAATTATGGAAAATACTGGGATTGGTTCAACGATCAACACGGGGAAGGAGAAATCTTCTTACGCCATGCCACCCAGATTAAAAATATCTGGGTTCCTTATGGAGAGTGACAATCCGGCCAAAGGTTTGTTAGCATTTCTTTATCCTCTCACCTTAATCCTCTTCCTGGGAGAGGAGATTTCTATTAAGACAAGCAGTCATGTCCTAAATGCTCGAATATCAACTCCCAATTGGCCTGGCCCAAATCCATAAGGCAGTAACTCCGAAATTGTCATAATCACGGCCTCTGATTTATCCCCCGTTGCCATCATCACTTCTAAATCATACTCAGCAAGCTGAGATGCTTCAAACAACATCTGCCGACACGCCCCACAGGGAGAGGTGATCGTTCCAACTGATTCATGCGCCTCACTGTTTTCAAGACGCCCTATGATAGCAATGGCCTCAAATTTCCGATATCCCAGGGCATTGGCATGCACCAGAGCGGCTCGTTCAGCACAAATACAGGAACCATAAGCGGCATTTTCCACGTTGGCACCTGTAATGATTTCCTGGTTCTGGGTCAAGAGAGCCGCACCTACGGAAAATTTGGAATATGGATTATAAGCCTGGCACAGTGCATTTTCTGCTGCATCCAGTAATTGCTTTTGTGATGGAGACAAAGTATGGTATTTTATGATTTTATTATTCATTGCTTCCTTTCACAGTTCATAAAAGCAGTTTACTTATTTTGACAAAGAAAAATCGTAGTACGGCCAATTTTGCTCAATTTGGATACACATTCATGAATCGCTGTACTAAATAACATTAAATTTTAAAGAACAATGAAAAAGAAACAACATACTTCTGCTTCGGGAACATTAAAATCAGCACAAGAAGTCAAAGATGCAGAGGGCCGACAATACCACACAGCTACTGCACCTGGAGAGGTTGCTGATTATATCCTTTTGTGTGGAGATCCCGACCGTGCCGAAAGAACTGCAAAAAAATTCAGTAGCATCGAAATTGAAAACCGATACCGGGAATATGTGGTCATTACTGGGATTTTTCAGGGACAACGAGTGACGGTTTGTGCGACAGGAATTGGCTGTGACAATACCGAAATTGCGATGGTAGAACTTTCCCAATGTGTGGATACCCCAACATTTCTGCGCATTGGAACGTGTGGTGCCTTACAGAGTTTTATTAGAATTGGAGACCTGGTGATCAGCAGTGGAGCTGTGCGTCTGGAAGACACGTCCTTGCATTATGTCCCATCAGGCTATCCTGCAGTTGCCCATCATCAAGTTGTACAGGCACTGGTAGTTGCTTCAACCCAAATGAAAGCTCGTTTTCATGTCGGAATCACAGCCACTTGTTCGGGCTTCTATGGGGCCCAGGGAAGAGCAGTGGGAAAGTATCGCCCTCGCCACCCAGAACTGATCGAAGAATTACAAAACTTGAATGTTTATAACATGGAAATGGAAACCAGCACTTTGCTGACTCTTTCTTCTATCCAAAATTTCAGGGCAGGCGCCATTTGTGTCGTCTTTGCTAATCGAAACCAGGATCAATTCATTGCGATGGAGAAAAAGCAGGAAGCGGAAGATTTACTCATTGAGACTGGATTAGAAGCCATCATGCAACTGATAACACAAAGAGCGCCCTCACCCTGACCTCTTTCCCCAAGGAGAGGGAATTCATGACTCTACAGCTGAAATTCTCAAGGTGCAGTAGTTTCTTGAACTGAGAGGTATTTGGTCAAAACCATTCTGAGTCGTTTGAAGTCAATCGGTTTGGTCAGATAATCATCCACACCCACCCGGTAGGCCTGCTGTTGTTGTTCGAAAAAAGCATCTGCTGAGAGAGCGACAATGGTAAGATTTTCACATTCCAGGTCATTGCGTATTTTTTGTATGGCCGTCAACCCATCCATTACAGGCATTTGCATATCCATTAAAATGAGATCAGGAAGTTTTCCTTCCTTTTTCAAAGTCTGTACTCTTTCAACCCCTACTTTTCCATTATTTGCAAATTCCACTTCCAGACCAAACTCTTCAAATAACGCCCGTATCAGTCCCTGATTCATCAAATTATCTTCTATCACAAGGATACGCTGCTCTTTAGAGAATTGAATGGCCTCACTGCTCATCCTTTCTTGAACAACCAGAGGAGATAACGCTTCTTGATAGGGAATCCTTACACTAAAATTGGAACCTTGATCAACACCTCGACTGGTGACACCAATACTTCCCCCCAATATTTCTACCATTTTTTTCGTAATCGCTAATCCTAAGCCAGTACCTCCAAAATTCCGAGAAATTGAATCATCGACCTGTTCAAATGCTTCAAAAATAGCTTGTTGTCGCTCTTTTGGAATACCAATTCCCTGATCAATGACCAGAAAGGCTATCACATTTTCCTTTCCTGTCACCTTCAACTTCACTTCCTTGCCAGCAGGTGTGAATTTGACGGCATTGCTTAGTAAATTATTGAGAATTTGTATGATTTTTGTACGATCTGTGCGTATTGCCACAGGTAATTCAGAGTTGATCTCATAACTCAAGAAGATCCCTTTTTGACAGGCAAGTATTTCGTGCACATCAAAAATTTCTTGTACCAAATTTTGTAAATGAAAGTCTTCTTCGACAATTTCTATTTTTCCTGCCTCAATTTTGGAAATATCGAGAAAATTATTGATCATTTCTAATAGGTTTTGAGCACAAGTGTGGATGTTTTGTTGGAATGTATGAAAATCTTTTGGCAACGGGATGGTTTTACTTTTATTTAAGAGAACTTGAATGAATCCTAAAATGGCTCCCAATGGTGTGCGAATTTCATGACTGATGTTGGCAATAAAAGCTGTTTTTGCTTGATTGGCCTGCTCTGCATTCTGTTGAGCGATCTTTAATTCTTCAGCAATCATTTTCTGAGCATTCAGAGACTTTTCCAGTTGTATCCTCTGTGTCTCTATCACAGACTTTTGTTGATACAATTCCAGAAATACTTTTACCTTACTTTGTAAAACATGAGGATGAGGTGGTTTAAATAAATAGTCCACAGCCCCCACGTCGTATCCCTTAAAAACATGTTCCTGCTTAATAGCAGCCGCTGTCAAAAAAATGAGGGGAGAGTATTTTGATTGTCCGAAATAACGAATCAACTCAGCTGTTTTGAAGCCATCAATACCTGTCATATGGACATCAAGGATGATGAGGGCAAATTCATGGGATTTTGCCAGGTTGACGGCTTCTCTGCCAGAAGATGCTTTAAAAAGATGAGATCCCACCTCAGCTAATGTTTTTTCTAACGCAAATAAGCTATCAGGGTCATCATCGACCAGGAGTATTTTGGGTGGTTCCTGTGTTTCCAACAGATGTTTTTTCAAACTGATCTCCTCATAATTTGTGGACTGGCTAGCGTTTTTAAGCCAAGCAAAGTGATATCATCATCAAAAATCCTTTTCCCAGAAAACGCAAGAGCACTTTGATAAATTTTTTCAACTATTTGATCAATTGGAATATCATCCATTTTTTGCAAAAGCTTCTCCAGTCTCTTTGAACCAAATAGTTCATCCTGCGCATTTGAAATTTCTGTAATTCCATCTGTATAGAGCAACAAACAATCACCATTCTCCATTGAGTGGGTTTGATCTGTATATTCAGTGTACTCACCAGAAAATAATCCCAGGACTGGGGTCATCATTTTCAAAGGAATCACTTCATGAGTTTGTGTTTTCAGAATATATCCCTGAGGATGTCCTGCTGCACTATAATGCAACATTTGTGAATCTGGATTATAGACACAATAAAAGGCTGTTGCAAATTTATCGTCTGGAGTCCATTCCAGGAGCATTGTATTGAGGGATTCCAAGACAGCCGCTGGTGATTCTGTTTCCTTGACAAGCAACTTGAATAATCCGGAAATCATTGTTGAAATTAGTGATGCTGAGGCACCATGTCCGGTAACATCTGCAATAAAAATCCCGATATTGCCATTATCCAGCTGAAAATAATCATAAAAATCACCTCCTACCTGATCCATCGAAATGCATTTTTCAGCAAATTCAATTCCTGGAACCTCTGGTAATGTTTGAGGAAGCAAAAATCGTTGAATAATGCGAGCCTGCTCCAATTGGTCTTGCAGGGTTCTATAGAGTTCCCCTAATTCTTCTTTGGAACATTTCAGGTCAGAATAAGCATGTTCCAACTCCTCGCGCTGTTCTTCAATCAGTTGTTTTTGCAGAAACAGATCGACAAATACGTTTGCTTTGCTTTTCAAAATATGGGAATCAGGAGGCTTGAACAAATAATCCACTGCTCCCACCTCATACCCGTGAAAGACATGTTCTTGCCTGATTGCGGCCGCCGTCAAAAAAATAATAGGAGCATAACGAGACTGTCCAAAATGTCGAATTAATTCGGCTGTTTTGAAGCCATCAAGGTCTGGCATATGCACATCCAAAATAATGAGAGCAAATTCATGAAATTTTGCCAGAACAACAGCTTCTTTTCCCGAAGATGCCTTGAAAAGAACCCATTTAGAGTCTTTCAATATTTTTTCTAAAATTATTAGATTGTCGGAATCATCATCTGTTAAAAGTATTTTAGGAAGATCCCTAATTGACTGCATGTTTTTATCCATCCGGCTTCTAATCACTCATGAATAAATATAGAATCCTTGGTTCTATTTTCAGTGCTTGCTTGCTGGTTCCAAAGTGTCAGAATCTTCCATAAATGACTCTGACAGTTGGGTAAAAATGGGAATATGGACAGTCATCCATTGATAAAAAGGCAGGATCTCCTGGGCAGCATCAGGAGAAAGTTTTTCTTGTAAGATCTGGGTCCAGGCATTCAACTGAGCAGCCCAGTAAGTCAACTGGAAACCATGAGAACGATAGGCACGGAATACCCACAAAACCATTTCTACCAAAACTTCTGGGTTATAAGATTGAAAGACGGTTTCCATGAACTGAACATGGTTGCTATGATTATCTTCCATCATTTGCTCATTACCTTCCCCCACTAGCTGCTTCAAATCTTTGCGAGCCATCATGATTTGATTGATTTGGGCAACCAAATGATTTCGTTTTTCGGAATATTCTTCTGCTGTTTTTGATGCTGGTTGCGCCAATTTTTTTGCTGATATGATCAATTCGTCTTTTGTCATCAAGTTCCTCCTTTATTTTTATCATCATTTCCCTCTTTTACCTGCTCCAAATCGTGTGCAATGTGCTCAAAGCGGGATTCCAACTGCTCTAGGAAATCATGCTCACTTATGGCATTTTTTGTGTTGGAATGTTCAGTATATTGAACACACAATTGGGTTAGAGGTTCAGCACCAAGGTTGGCACTGGCTCCCTGGATCTGCTTCACAATATGCATGATCTGGTCCGACTCTTTATTTTCAAGGGCCTCATGAAGTTCTTGAATCAAGCCAGGCGTCTGCTCCAGAAACATATCGATCAATTCGTTGAGAAATGCGGGGTCAATGGATTTATATTCATTAATGACATTTTTATCCAGGCATGATCGATTTTGAACAAAGTGATCATCTTGGGAAACTGCAAGCAAGCTTTCAGGGACTATTGCTCCTGATTTCACAGAAGACCTGCCCATACTTTTCCCCACTTCCAAAATCACTGATTGTAAATCTTCCAGCGCAACTGGTTTTCTCAAATAATCATCCATTCCTGCTTGGATGCATTGTTCTCGGGGGATTTCCGTGCCAGTGACTGCAATGATTTTAGGCCGCCTGTCCATGGGATAGTGTTGATTCACATGACGGGCAGCAGTAATCCCGTCAATATCGGGCAATTGAATATCCAGCAAAACGAGATCATAATCATAATGATTGATCTCTTCCAATGCTTGTTGAGCATTGTTTGCAGTTTTTGGGGAATATCCCAATTGTTCGAGTAACAAGGACGTCAGAGCAATTTGATCAACTTCGTCATCAACAACTAAGATATCTAATGGAATTTTTTCCGCAAGATTGGATTTAATAACAGATGGAGCAAGACTCATCTGTCTCACTTTTTCTTCCTTCAGTTCTTCTTCGAAAATTGGCAGGGTGAAGAAAAAAGTAGTTCCTTTTCCCACATGACTATCAACCCATATTTTCCCTTGATGTCCAATAATGATTTTTTGAACAATAGTTAATCCCAATCCAGTACTTTTTTCGCCCGCAGTACTTTTCACGCTGGTGGTACGAAACGCATCAAACAATGTCGAAATTTCATTTTCAGGAATTCCTGGCCCCTGATCCTTCACAGAAACCATGATATAATCGCCACTTTGAAAGGCACTGACATGAACTGTTGATTGTTGGGGAGAGTATTTGATAGCATTGGAGAGTAAATTATTCAAAACTTGTTCTATTTTTGGACGATCAATCATCACCACAGGGAGCTTTTCGTAATGTTGATATACTAACTGAATCTGCTTTTTAGTAGCAAGAACTCGGTTAACAACAATATTGGCTTCGATAAAAGGAATGATCTCCGTTTCATGTAATTCTAAATCAAGCTTTCCTGATTCAATTTTAGCAATATCCAATAGATCGTTGAGCAGATGAAGCATGAACTGGCTGGAACTTCTGATCCTTGATAACAGATCTAATTGTTCAGAAGCCAATGCATCCTTCGTTTCATTGAGCAAGAACTCACTGTATTGTTGGATAATACTAATCGGATTTCGTAAATCATGAGCAGCCATTCCCAAAAACTGATTCTTCAATTCATTCAACTTAGCCAGTTGAATGTTCTTTTTTTGCAATTCACGAGAAAGATTATTGGCCTCACTATTGGAATCCAGAAGGCTTTTACGCAAAATTTCTGTCTCAGCATTGTCCAACTGTCCCAAAACCAAGATATCACAATCATACTCATAGAAGTTGAAGTAAAAAGTTTGAGGCAATCCACTCGCTGTATTGAGATTCAACATTCTGGATTGGCGACCATCTCGCAAAAGCTCTTCTAAAGAAGGCAGGCTGCCAAAATCGACCAGCACTTCATACAAATTTGTCGTTGTCTTCATCAGTTTTGGACCAACCATATCTCTGGCATATTGATTTGCATCCAGAATCTTTCCTTGTTGATCCACAATTAAAAGAACAAGAAAGGCTTGTTGATACAGATACTGATAAACTATTTCATTTAACAGATATTTGCTCATATCACGCCGTTTGAATCAATTTTTCCAAGCCTGTGATGGAATCCACGTAATTTACCTGTGGATATTTTGTCAGAACGTCTCTGCCTCCCCATAAAAATCCTTGTCCTCCTACCAATATATCCAGTTGGGGATAGGTCGACTGGACCATCTGAATAGTTTTTTCCAATGCTCCTAAACTGAAATAGAGACTCATCGATAATCCTAATAAATCAGGTTGCTTGTCTTCAACCATCCGCAGCAACTCTTCCGTGGGAGTATTGGCGCCCAAAAAATATCCATCCCATCCATTCAGTTCAAAAATATCGGCAACCATTTTTGCTCCAATTTGATGGTATTCTTTTGGCACACAGGTGATAATCGCACTCTTCCCAATATGTTCTGCAGAAAATATAATCGGATATACTAAATTCAAGAGCCCTTCAGTGATGGCAGTGGCCATATGCTCCACAGCCACCGAGATTTTGTTATTTTCCCAGAGTTTTCCCACTTCATACATTGAAGCCTGAAAGAGTTGAAGATACAAATCTTGAACAGAAACCTCTTCTTCTATCAATCCTTTGACAATAGAAGTACATTTAGCCCTATCTCCTGCTATCAGAGCAGAAAAGTAATCATCATATTGCTCTTTAATCATGATTATCTCCTACAAATTTTGATATAAGTCAGTATAAAACAAGAATTTCAGAGTTTCCCAGAACCTTCTTCAACGCCTCCTTGGCAAGGAGAGGAGGTAGGTTCCTCCCCTTGCCAAGGAAACGGGATCGATCTTTGGTCAGGAGGGATTAAATGTGGAAAATCTTTATTCATAACGACTTATGCCAAAAGTTATTTCATAATAGTTTGAGCAACAACAAATATAAAGCTAAATTCCCCCAGCTTGGTATAGGCAAAGATATAGTGTTCCAGAAACGTTTTTTCAAAATCCCTGCACGCGGATCGCCCTGGCCCTCTTCAAAAAAGGGGGGAACTTCAAAAAAACTTTTCTGGAACACTATACATACGTAGCGTTATTACAGAATGAATCAAAATCATCAATCAGGTGAAATTCAAAATCTCAAAGGCTTTTCATGAGAGAAATCCGGTTCTCCACAATGCTCTAAAATATAGTCTCTGCTTTCATTTCGCAATTGAATGGCAGCTTTCCACATATCCGATTTTTCTCCTTTTGTGAGATCAGTAGAAATCGGTTTACCGATGTTCACTGTAATTGGTATTTGCCGCAATAACCACGACTCATCACGCAGGGTTGATCGGGTTCCCTTCAACGCAACAGGAACAACGCTTACACCAGATTCAGCAGATGCTAAAAATGCACCCATCTGGAAGGGGCGCAATCCTGTTTTTCGATTAAAAGTTCCTTCAGGAAAAATGAGTACAGGCCAATCATGATGGACGCTCTCTACGATGCGACGTGCTTCCTCAATTCCTTTCTGCTTATCGATTCGGTTGATAAATTCTGTTTTAACATTGCGTAAAAAAATCCGTAATATGGTGTTTCCAGAAAGTTCGGATTTGGCGACAAACCGCATTGGAGAAGGCAGGGCGGCTGTCAGGATTAAAAAATCGATATAACTGCAATGGTTCGATACAATCACATAGGGGATATCTTTGGGACAGTTTTCCAGACCTTCTATTTTTGGTGACAAACCTGCCAATTTTGTCACAAACGAGGAAGCTTTGTGGATGAGCCAGTAGCGCCAGGAAGATTTTGGCAGAGCAAACATCAGTAACCAGACAAAAGGAAAAAGATAGGTCAACACCACCCAGGCATAAGCAGAATATCCCCGTTCTATCAAATATTTCTGAGAACGTCTCAATTGGGGAACAAGGCCGGAAATGGCAAAGCGGATCAATTGGAGCCAGGGAGCCGCTTTTGATTTACCCAGTTGTTTTTTTTCATAGAGTTCTCGTAAGGCACTACGGCGTATTTTTCCACTGGAGGTTTTCAACATAGTCCCAGGGTCCAGCAAAACGACATCATCCGGGGGAGCCCCGAGAAGATCGACCCCCAGAGAATTAATGGTTGTTCGTATTTGGTTCAAATCCTCCACTTGCTTCAATTTAGTTTCTGCCAGAACCACCACTTTTTCGGTTCCTGTGGTTTCTTCTTTGCTACCAAAAACGGCCACATTTCCTGAACGGATTCCCGGTATCTTTCCAACAGCTTCTTCGAGTTCATGGGGATAGATGTTTCGTCCAGCCCGAATGATCAAATCTTTGTTACGGCCTGTTATATAGATATCCCCATCGGCCATGTATGATAGATCCCCACTATTCAACCAGTCTCCATCAAACAGATTCTGTGTTTGTTCTGGATTGCGGTAATATCCTGCCGTAGCAGATGGTCCACGGAATTGGAGTCTGCCCACTTGACGCTCAGGAACTTCCTTACCTGCCTCATCCACTATTCGGATTTCATGATCAGGTAACGCATGCCCACAGGCCACAAATTCGAGAGCATTGGCTACTCCCTCTCTTTCAGGAATAGCCTGTCCTCGTTTCATGAAAGGCTCCCGTTTGATACGATCAACCCGTGGCCCTCTTCCAACAGGGGGAAATGCCAAACCCAGAGAACATTCTGCCAGGCCATAAACCGGCATCATGATTTCTTGTTTAAAGCCACATTTAGCGTATTTTTCAGAAAACTGCCGCATCGTATTGGGGCTCACCGGTTCCGCTCCATTCATAGCAATCCGCCAGCTTTTCAAGTCCAATCCTTCCAGTAGATCAGCACTGATGCGTTTGAGACACATCTCATAAGCAAAATTAGGGGCCACTGAGATCGTCCCGTGATACTGATGAATTGCCCAGAGCCATCGATGAGGACGCCGCAAAAACGACATGGGCGACATAATAATAAGTAACATCCCGTGGTATAAACTGCCCAACCAGGCACCAATCAATCCCATGTCATGGTAGAGCGGCAACCAACTGACTACCACATCATCCCCTTTCACCTGCAAAGCTTTTCCCATCGTTCGAATACACGCTATCAGGTTGGCATGGGTCAACGACACTCCTTTGGGCATGCCTGTGCTTCCAGAAGTGTATTGCAAAAATGCCAGATCTTGCTCGTGGACATTGGGGGAAACAAACGAATCGGACTGATGGCCCAATTCGGAGACGGTTACAATATCTTTCAGGGTTTCTACCTGTGTTTTGAGCAACTTCACATATCGCTTTGCTTCTGGAATGGTAATCAAAAGCGGAGCCCTACAGTTGTTCAAGATGGAACATTGACGATTCAGATGATCTTCAATTTGATTCAATCGGGCAGGTGGATACAAGGGAACCGGTACACCTCCCGCCAATAGAATTCCAAAAAAAGAAAAAAAATAATTGTTTTCGGTAGGCAACATTATCGCAACAGGTTGCCCTGCCTCAATACCACGATCTTGTAATCCTGCCGCAATATACGTAGCATGATCCCATAACTCTTTGTACGTGATCGACTCTTCTTTTCCTTCATCACTATAGAAGCGCAGGTGCAATCGATCTGGATGGGCATTGACATGCCATTTGAGCACCTCATTGAGAGTCTGTGCCTGGTGTGGTAAAGAATCCATCACTTCCATCTGATAATCAGATATTTGAACGGATTGGATTGGCAACTTCCTCGCATCTGCATTCATGATCACACTCAACAGATCTCTCAAGGTTTCGGCCTCTGTGAAAGTTTGTTCTGGTAAAACGATGTGAAATGATTTCTCAATTCTTGACAACAATTCCACTTTGGCTAAACTGTCATATCCCAAATCGCGATCTAAAGAACTATCCAGAGTGATGGGACTATCCTCCAGATGGCCTGTACGAAGTTCTTCTGTTAATTCTTTTATGATTTGAATAAGCGTATTTGTTAATTCCTGAGCAGATTTTATTTCTGATTCGTTTTGGTTCATCATGGTTTTATTTGAGTGTTCCAATGGGAAGTACATTTTCAATATCCAAAACAATGTCTGTGTATTTTGGCTTCATAAGAGTCCAGACGCTTGTTTTATTTGAAAAAAATTCAGTAATGCAGTAATCTTTGCAAAATATGGAGCTTTATAAATTACCGAATTATCCTTGCTTTGTCCATGATCCAGTTATGATCTTCGGGAACAGGCGTACCTGTGGCAAGTGTTTCTGGTAGGTGGCTTCTTCTGATGAGCTGACTGGGCAAAAACAGAGAAATTGAAATGGGAGAATCGTTTTTCACTGACGTGGATGAACCTACTGAGGAAGAAAAAGAGCATTTAATAGAAGATTTACAAAACTCACGAAATTTTGCAAATTTTCCCAAAGATGTGGTACGCCAACTCATTATGTATTCGGATGTCATCGAGTATCCGAAAGATGCGGAAATTTTGACACAGGGGCAGGTGAGCAATACGGCCCTGTTTCTGATGAGCGGAACCGTACAAATCCTGCAAGATGATCAAGAAATTCTAAAACTGAGGCGCACTGGCGATCTACTGGATGAGATCAGTTTCATTAACCATCAACCATGTCCGATCACCGTCAAAGTATGGACAGAGCCAGCCAAAATCATTAGTGTGGCCAACAAATACTTGCAATCCATTGGTCCTGTTTTTGATGAAATCATACGACAAATGCTCATTGGAAAATTGCATTTGACAATCCAAAAAGCCAAACGACTCGTTGTTCTCACAGAACACCTTTCCCAGCGCCAAAGCCATCTGAGACTTTTTCAAACAACCGCAGATCAATCATTAGACCGCATCATGTTTCTGGACCCCTATGGAAAAGTACTCTATGCCAATCGTGCGTTTTTGCAAATGACCGAATATACTGAAAAAGATGTGATTGGCAAACATTATATGAAATTGCGGCAAGCTGATTATCCAGATGAACTTTACGAAAACATCCATGCCATCATCGTCGAGGGCAACCAATTCCGTGGAGTTTCTGAATATCAATCTCCCACGATGGGAAATATCTATGAGACCTTGACAGTCACGCCCATCATGGAGGGGGATACCATCAATCACTATGTGGCCATCGCCCAAAACATTACGGCCAAAGAAGAAAAGCGTAAAAAAGAAGCAGAAGATTTGAAATATGGCATTGAATTTCAAAGGAGGATGTTTGGTGATATTCCGAAAGTTTCCTATTTATCCTGCTCTGAATTACAGCTTCCACACAGTGGTGTTTCAGGAGATATCAGGCATGCTTCTATCAACGAGAAAGATATTTTTTATTTTTTTTATGGGGATGCCACCGGCCATGGTGTGAAAGCAGCCCTGATTACAGCGATTGTATGCAATGCCTTGAATGGAATTACCCAGGAAAACACCAGTGACCAGATCCTGCTTGATTTGAATGAAATACTGGCAGATAGTCTTCCAGAAGATAATTTTACCACAGGTTTTTTTCTAAAAATTAAACCTAATGGGGAACTGGAATATGCCAATGCTGGTCATTCTGTCATATTTTTAATCAGAACCGACCAATCTTCTTTCGAATTAATTGGCAAAGAACCAGCGGTTCCCTTAGGTTTATTTCCCAGCGACTTTATCAAGTCTTATCCACTGGGAAAAACAACACTTTATCCAGGAGACCGGCTCTTTTTTTATACAGATGGTGTGACAGAAGCCCAAAATCGGAATCAAGAAATGTTTGGCGAGGAGAGACTCGAATTGTTCTTACAAAACAATCGAAATTATGACGGCAACAATATACTTTCCAATCTGGAAAAAGAATTGTATGAATATAGAAATGGAGCAGACCAGATCGATGATATCAGTGCTTGCATTATTCAGTATGGAGAGAGTTAGGCAGATAACTGCTCCGCTGGTACTTTTCCGAAAGTACCGGCGGACCGACCCATAACCCTCTAAATTGTTGGAGGAAGAGTCAATGGAAAGAGAGATTTTAGAGAGAGCTACGGCATGGATAGAAAACCCATCTATTGATGCAGAATCGAGACAAGAAATTCAGGAACTGATCGAGAAAAACCAAGAAGACGAATTGGTATCCCGATTCTACACAACTCTGGAATTTGGTACTGCCGGGATGCGTGGAAAATTGGGGGCTGGTTTGAATCGATTCAATGTCTATCTGGTACGTCAAACTTCCCAGGGATTGGCCAATTATATCCTTTCCCAGACCAGTAGAGAAGATCCCCCAAGCATTGCTATTGCTCATGACAACCGTCACTTTTCAGATGTTTTCACTCGTGAAGCGGCCTGTGTTTTTGCAGGAAACCATATTAAAACCTATCTGTTCCCCACGCTTCACACAACCCCACTCTTATCGTTTGCTGTCCGAACATTGCAGACTACAGCAGGAGTGGTCATTACGGCCAGTCATAATCCTGCTGAGTATAATGGCTATAAGGTTTACTGGTCCGATGGTGCCCAAATCACACATCCACACGATGAAGGTATCATGCAATGCATTCAAGCCCTTGATGGCTTGTCTGATGTCAAGCAAATGCCCTATGAAGAAGCATTTGGAAAAGAATGGATTGATATCATCTTGGAAACACTGGATCAAAAATATTATTCTTTGCTGGAACAAATTTGTGTAGGTAACCAGGAAAATAATCAGAACCTTGGCCTGGTGTACACCCCTTTGCATGGAACTGGCACTGCTCCCATCCGTGAAATCTTCAAAAGGCGCAGTTTCCATCAATTAACCATTGTTAAGGAACAAGAAGAACCGAATGGCGATTTTCCCACGGTTTCCTCCCCTAATCCAGAAAATCCATCTGCTCTGACATTGGCACAACAAACAGCATCTCCCACGGACAATCTAATTTTAGCCACAGATCCCGACAGTGATCGCATCGGAGCAATGGTTCAACATCAGGGAAGCTGGATTGCTTTGAATGGCAATCAAATCGGCGAGTTGATGCTCGATTATTACTTGAAAAAACGACAAGCCCAGCATCAACTCCCTCAAGATGGTTATGTTGTCAGCACCATTGTCACTTCTGAACTGGTACGAAAAATTACCGAAAAGTATGGATTGATGTATAGGGAGACCCTGACCGGCTTTAAAAATATTACACAAATTATCAGAGAGCAGGAAATCAAAAAAACTGGCACGTTCCTCTTTGGGATGGAAGAAGCCCACGGTTACATGTTTGGTGATTTTGTTCGTGATAAAGATGGAATCAGTGCTTCTATTATCTTTGCCGAAATGACGGCGGAATTACAAAACCAGGGAAAAACTCCGATAGGTTACCTGGACGCACTTCATCAAGAGCACGGTTTTCATGAAGATTCACAAATCAGTCACATTTTGGAAGGAAAAGCGGGAGCTGAACAAATTCAAAGGATTATGAAAAAACTACGCAAAGCTCCACCAAAACGGATAGGAGACCATGAAGTCCACATTCTCAAAGATTATCAAAAAAATAAAATCATCAATTGCCAAAATGGGAAAGTGACGGGGAAAACCAGTATCGGTCCTTCCAATGTATTGGCTTTTTATATGAATGATGGCAGCCGTATCACCGCACGGCCTTCGGGTACAGAACCCAAAATCAAATTTTATTTCAATCTCTATGGTGACAGCCAGGTTGCTTTAAAAAAAGCCCAAAAAAAATATGAGCAGAGTTTTATGGAAATTATTCATAAAATTTAAGGCACAAAGTTGTAAAGGCACAAAGGCACAGAGATTGGGCCAATAGGAGAGAAATGATCAAAAATTTTCGTGATTTGATAGTTTGGCAAAAATCAATGAAGTTGGTAACACAAATCTATCTCATTACAAAGAATTTTCCTAAAGAAGAACAGTATGGATTAATTTCTCAGATGAGAAGAAGTGCGGTTTCTATTCCAAGTAATATAGCAGAAGGATATGGAAGAAATTCTACAAATGAGTATCTGCGATTCCTTCAAATTGCTCAAGGTTCCTTATACGAGTTAGAAACTCAGTTAGAGATTTCTCTAAACTTACAATATCTATTAAGGTCTGATTTCGATAACCTTTTTGAGCAAAGTAGGGAAATTGAGCGTATGCTCAGCAGTTTAATTAGAAAAATAGGAACAAAACAATAAGGCAATACATACTTTGTGCCTTAATGCCTGTGTTCCTTTGTGCCTTTAAAGTCATTATGTTCCCGACCATCACAGATATTCGAAATGCTCACGAACGGATAAAGTCATATATCCACCGTACCCCTGTACTTACCTGCCAGACCATTAATGACATTTGTGGTGCAGAGTTATTTTTTAAATGCGAAAATTTTCAAAAGGGTGGTGCCTTCAAAATCAGAGGTGCCACCAATGCTGTACAGTTATTAACCAAGCAACAGGCAAAGCAGGGAGTGGCCACTCATTCTTCCGGAAATCACGGAGCTGCTCTGGCATTGGCAGCAAAATCACGTAATATTCCGGCCTACGTGGTGATGCCGGAAAACTCTCCCAGCATCAAAAAGGAGGCCGTGCAAAGCTATGGAGGGAAAGTTATTTTTTGCAAACCTACTTTGGAAAGTCGTGAAACGACTTTAGCCAAGATTGTGGAAGAAACAAGAGCGGCCTTCATTCCCCCTT
>JANQHV010000152.1 GCA_028282505.1 SAR324 cluster bacterium
GACAAAAAGACGGTGCTGGGGGGCATGGTTCATATCATGCTTGGCTATTCAAAAGATCGTAAGGACAATCCGGCAAAGTATGCAGATACAGGAATTCCATTGTTGCTTAAAATGATGCAGGATGCGGGGGCAGCGCCTCATCGATTGATTGGTGCTAAAATTGCGGGGGGAGGCGAAATGTTTGATGTCCTCAATCAAGAAGAAAGCGTTTCACGGAATAACATCAAAGACGTCAAAGAGTTGCTGACAAAACATCAAATCCAAATCATTGCATCCGACTGTGGAGGATCTTCGGGACGTCGGATCAGCTTTGATGTATCAACAGGACGTGTTCTGGTTTCCATGCAAGATCGCCCCGACATTGTTTTGTGATCAAAACCAGTGTTACCTCTTGCTGTGCGAGTGTCTCTGGGGCTGTAATAACCTTGCATATATGGCCAGGAAGGTTTACTAAGTACAAGTATTCACAATGAAGTACACAAATTCTTAATCTTTTTATTAATCTTAATCCCACAATTTTCAAAGAGTAAGATTAGGATCAAGAGATAAGACTGTAACAACAGGAATTTGAATACTTATTTCTGATTAAGGGAGAAGAAATATCAGGTCGAAAACGTTTGATTGGGGTACTTAAGCTGAGCAACATCAAAATTTAGAACACCATGGCAAATCAAGAAATAATTTCCGAAACCAATCGAAATTCAGAAACGGTACAGTTGGTCACATTTGAGGTCAATCACCAGCTTTTTGGGGTGGAGGTCAACAAGGTACAGGAGGTCATTCGATGCAATATGATCACTCCAACTCCTGGAGCTACAGAAATTATTGAAGGCGTGATTGATCTACGTGGTGCGGTGATTCCAGTGATTGATCTACGGAAACGCTTCAACCTGGAAAAAGTTGACAATCAGAAAGGCAGAAAAATCATTATCACGGAGATACGCGATTATATTTTTGGTTTCATTGTGGACAAAGTCAATGAAGTTCATATGTTTGCAGTTGCTGAGTTTGAAGCTCCCCCGCCAGGAATCAGTGCACCTGGCAGTGAATATACGGTGGGAATGGCTCATAAAGGAGACCAGTTGCTGCTATTTTTAGATATTGAAAATGTTCTGAATATCGATCAATTGTTAGAAGAGACTCCATGACCGATCAGGCAAATGAAATCCTGAAAACCGCACAGGATTATAAAAAATTATTTATCAAAAAAAGCCAATTTCAACAAAAGCATGGCCGGGAGGAAAGTAGTGATGAATATCTGGATTTGATCAGCTTTTCTCTGCTGGAAGAAACCTATGGCATCGAGTTGATGGCGTTGAAGGAGATTTTAAAGGCAAAAGGAATTGAACGAGTCCCCAAAAGCCCCAACCACCTGATTGGAATTCTGAATTTGCGAGGCATGTTGGTGACCGTTGTTGATTTGAAAAAAAGATTAGGATTTGTCACCAGTGAGCTGAGCAGGAGTTCACGAATCATCATTGTCGAATATGAAAAACGATCGATTGGTTTTTTAGTGGATAGGGTCAATGAAATTATCAGATTGGATACAAAATCAATCATCGATCCACCTGCAGGAATCAATACCATAGACCGTCGGTTCATCAAAGGAGTAGGAAAAAAAGGAGAGGGGGAAGTGATTTTGCCGGATTTAGAGAAAGTTTTGAAAATGGAGTAATAGTTTTATTCTACCATTTCAGGGGAGAAAAAAATGAGTTTGAGAGCAAGAATTTTGTTGGCATTCATGCTTGCAGGAGTTTTACCATTTGTTGTTTCAGGGATTGCAAGTTACACGGTTGCTAACCAGGGCCTGAAATCGGTACAAGATGGTGGCATTGCCGCTGTTGTGGATCGTGCCAAAGACCAGTTAATTGTGACTCGGGATGCACGCCGCAATCAGATCAAAGCTTATTTACAAGAAGTGGTGAAAGTTTTGTTGTTGTCTGATCAAAACCCCCAACTGTTGGAATATTTATTAACATTGGATTTTGCTTTTGCCACAGCAGGTGGGACAGAGGCAGGCATGGAGATCTTGAACCATGATGATTACAAAGACGCTCATGAACAGTTTCATCCAGGATTCAAGGGATATATTGATATATATGGCTTTTATGACTTATTTCTTTTCAATACAAAAGGGGATCTGGTCTACACTGTTGCTAAGGAAGCTGACTTTGCCACCAACCTGGTCAATGGTCCGTATGCCTCCAGTGGACTAGGCAAAGTTTTTCAAGGAGCATTACAGACAGGCAAACTCTCTTTCAGTGATTTTGAACCCTATGCCCCTTCCAACAATGACCCTGCCGCCTTTTTTGGCTATCCGATTCATGATGAGTCTGGGGAGATTCATGGAGTGATTGCCCTACAGCTCTCGATTGATGAAATTTCCAGAGTCATGGGTGATGAATCGGGCATGGGCAAGACAGGAGAAACATACTTGGTCGGTCTGGATCACCGATTGCGCTCCAATTCTCGTCTGGATACAAACATAACGGTAAAAAATAGTTTTCGTGATAACATTCTCATTCAGACAGAAGCGACCAAAGCAGCCTTGGCTGGTCGTAGCGGGGCTAAAGAAATCACAGACTATCGTGGGCAACAAGTATTGAGTGCTTATGCCCCCTTTGAGTTTGCTGGAGTCACGTGGGCATTGCTGGCAGAAATTGATGTGGCTGAAGCCTATGAAAATGCACAGGAATTAGCAAAACAACAAGGCAATGACATTGAATCAGCCCAAAACCGGCTCTTTTTATGGGTGATCGGTGTAGGAAGTGTTGCCAGTGCCGGTGGCATCCTTATCTTTTTATGGATTGTTTCGTATCTGGTCGCTTCCAACCAGCGCATTGAAAAAGTAGCAGGAGAAGTGGCCTTAGCCTCTGGTCAACTCGCTGAAGGAGCACAAAGCCAGAGTCAGACGGTCAATGAAATTACTTCTTCCGTTGAAGAGTTAATTGCTTCCATTCAAGATGTAGCTGAACATTCGAGCAATGTTTCCAATGCTGCCCACAATTCTGCTGAAGAAGCAAAGGCTGGAGGTGAATCTGTCAAACTGGCCATTGACGCAATGGGGTTGATCAGTGATTCTTCCGAACAAATCAACGAAATCATTGTGGTCATTTCAGATATTGCGGAGCAAACCAATCTGCTGGCATTGAATGCCGCCATTGAAGCCGCACGTGCCGGGGAGCAAGGTAAAGGATTTGCGGTGGTTGCTGATGAAGTCCGTAAACTGGCAGAGCGCAGTGCGACGGCAGCCCAGGAAATCACACAACTGATTAAACAAAGCAGTGGCCGGGTCGAAGAAGGGATGTCTTTATCCGACAAAGCCGGCAATATGCTGGAATCCATTGTTGATCATGTTGATAAAACGGCAGAGATGGTGGAGCAGATTTCCGCAGCAACGGAACAACAGGCAGCTACATCGAATGCGATTAAGGATGGAATGAATCATATTGCAGAAACAATTGAAAACAACGCATCCTCATCCCAAAATTTATCGGCATCTGCCCAAAATATGCTGGATGAAATTTACAAAATTATTACAGGAAAAACACGAGGAAAAATGGCGACTCCTCCGCCTCAGATAATAAAAGAGGAGACTGTATCACAACCCCCCCAACCTCCAGCATCTTCTACAACGATGCTGGCTCCTACACAACAAACGGCTATTTCTCATACAGAGAAAAATGCCGATTATTTGGACTGGTAATTGGTTTTGGCTGAGAACATCGTATGGCAAAATTAAAACTTTCAATGGGAGTGATCAAAGCGGCTCTGGATCATTCTCTCAATGGAGTCTGTATTGTACAGAAAGTGCGCACTTCGAATGGAGAAGCAAAACGAATTGTTTTTATCAATGCTGCTTTTTCTGATTTGACCGGATATAGCCGTGCTGAATTATTGGGAAAATCCCCAGACTGTTTCACAACAGAACAAATCCACTTTGAACTGGGAGGTGAAAACAGCTCAATCATCGTGGAAGGGAGTCTCAATAGAAAAGATTCCAGCGTTTCACCCACCTGTCAGGTACAAGCGAAATTCACCCATTTTGTTGCAGAGGAACAGCATTATGTGATGGCAAGCTTTCAGGATCTGACGGAATTGTCACAATTTCAAAAGCAGCAAAAGACTTTGGTGGCCAGACAGGATATCTTGTGCGAGGCAATGGGCAAAACCGCAACCCGTCTGGCGGCTATCATGGAATTTGTACCTGATGTGGTGTGGGAATGTGATATGAACTTCTGCTATACTTACGTCAGCGATACCTCAGAAAAAATTCTGGGGTATCCTCCCGAATCCTTACTGGGCCAACCTGTTTATTCTTATATGGATGAAGAATATCAGCAATTTTTTCGAGAAGCCTTTCCTCCTGGAGAAGAATTGAAAAGTCTACATCGGATTTCGGTTCCATTTTCCAGGCCTGATGGCAAGAAGATCATCCTTGAAGTTTCCAGTAATCCCATCCATTTGGACGATAATCACTGGGGGCAGCTCGGCATCACCCGAGACAAAACCACACTCTTGGAATTGGAAGAAAATACAAAAGAGCTGGCAGAAGGCATGACAATCAAGGTTGACGATCAATGTCGTTTGTTTTTTGCGTCAGCTGGGGTGCTTCCTTTTCTTACCGAAGATCCAACAGCTCAGGAAATTGGCCCCGATTTTTTGCAGTACCTCGTCGATCCTTCTACCCAAACCTTGGTTTCCTTTGCGTTTGATCAACAAGAAGATGTGCCTTTTCCTGTGGAAATACAATTGAAAGATGCTGAGGGCAACACCAATAATTTCAATGTAGAACTGCATTACAATTCAGAAGAATCTTGTTTGGAAGGGCAGTTGATACCAACTGGTGCAAAAGATCAGCTGGCGGTGATGACTCAGAAAATGGAAGATCAAAAAGAATCTATGGCCAATGTCGCTGCAATGGATCCGGAAATGCAACAGACCGTCATTGCCGACAGCCAGGGCTTGACAGCAGAAATTCTCAGCTTGATCAAATCTTTAGAACCGTATGGTTATCCCCAGGAAGATGAGTTTGACATCAAAGAGTATGCCCAGTTCATCGAGGATAAAAATGTGCTGGAGTATCGCGAAAACATCCGCTTGCTTGGCAACAAAATTCATGGTTTGAAAGGGACTTCCGGCTTTCTGATTTCTGCTTCCAAACAACTCTGTCATCACATTGAAGAACTCACCCGTCCGTTGGCAGAAAATAAGTTGGTCCTCACTCTTTCTACAGTACGGTTGCTCAAACAATTTATTTTCCGAATACAGGACATGCTGGAACAATATCAAAAGAATGCCAATACTTCCTTTGATATTGAGGACTGGCTGACTCGGATTGATGAAACATTAGAAAAAGGATGGTCTTACCTGGGAGAGCAAACGGGAGATTTTTTGACATTGCTGGTCAAGCAAAGCTCGAACATCCAGGAAAACCAAAAACGCCCTGTGGATGATTATATGTCGGTTTCTCAACAAGGCTATGAGGTTTTATCGGAGCAAGTACAAAATTTGTTCTATATGGTTTCTGAAAGTTTAACAGAAGACAGTCTGGTGAAAGCAGGTGGCCTTTACAATGAATTTTTAGATACCCACCAGACCATTATCAAAGTTCCTCCGGATCTTTCGCGCTATGAGCGTTTGATTCCAAGCTGGGCACAAGAATATGGCAAGGAAGCCGAATTTGTTTTTAAAGATCATGGCGTGCGTGCCGATCGTGAATTCTGGAATGCCTTGCATGAGATCTTCAACCATAGCCTGAAAAATGCAGTGATTCATGGCATTGAATTACCAGAAGAACGAGAAGAACGGGAAAAAGACCGGTGCGGGAAAGTCACTGTTGGTATTCAGGAAGATGCCTTGCATTCTTATGTGCAAATCGCTGATGATGGCCAGGGCATTGATATCGACAAAGTGAAGCAAAAAGCAGTGGAAAATCGTATCATTACTCCAGAACAGTTGCAAAACATGACGAAAGAAGAAATCTTAAGTCTGGTGTTTGTGCAGGGGGTTTCCACCGCAGAAACCCTGGATGACAATGCAGGCCGGGGTGTTGGTATGAACGCTGTGCAGGAGGCCATGCGACAATTTCAGGGGAAGTGTGTCATTTCCTCGGAATTGGGCCAGGGAACCTCCTGGAGTTTCATTTTTCCCAAAAGCAATGTTTCGCTTCCGTGCTTTATCGTCACCATTGGTGATTTCCGCATCGCCATTCCAGAAAATCATGTCGAAGCCTTTTATGGTCATCGTGCTCAACATATCCGTCAGATCAATCAAAAAACGGTCTTTCGAAGAATGGATGAGATCATCCCATTACTCGATTCACAAAATCTATTTGATGAGGCTGTCTGTGTGGACGCTGACAGAATCCGTCGTATTCTCATCCTCCAGATAGAACAGGAAAAAGCCGGTATTGTGATCAATGACATCATCCACCATGCGACCATGCCCATTCTCCCCCTACCAGAAGAATACAGACAGGTTCCTATTTATCTCGGAGCCACTCTTTTTGGGAATCACTCAGTTTTGGTTCTCAATGCCAATCAGGTCTTCAATTAGTTTCACTTGTGGTGATTATCGAGCGAATCCAGTTTAAAATCGTTGAAAGAGAATAAAATATGCTTAAAATGAAGCTATCCCAAAGAATTTTTCTACCCACCATCACCCTCATTATTCTGACTTTCATTTGCTTGTATTTTCTCATTCAATTCAGTTTGCAGGGAAATTTAAAGAAGATGGTGCATGATGGGATGAACACACAAGTAGAAACCGCTTCTTATATTTTAGACGTCTCACGCAGCAGTGCTCAAAAGAAGGTCAATTCTGACTTGAAAACATTCAATCATCTCTTTTATAGCCAGGGAACCTTGAAAGAGTCGGATGACTTCATCACAATGGAAGCAATCAATCAAATCACAAAAGCCAAACAAACGGTTCAACTCCAAAAATGGACCATCGGGGATTTGATGATTCAAAACCATTTTGAACTGGTGGATCAAATCCAGGATTTGGTAGGAGGCACCGCAACAATTTTTCAAAAAATCGATGATGGTTTTTTACGAGTCTCTACCAATGTCAAAAAATTGGATGGGACTCGTGCCGTAGGAACCTATATCCCCAATTCTTCCCAAGTTATTCAAACCATACTCCGGGGAGAAACTTTTCGAGGACGTGCATTTGTTGTCAATGATTGGTATTTGACAGCATACGAACCTCTCAGAATTGATGGGGAGATCAAAGGAATTTTGTATGTTGGTGTGCAAGAAAAAGAACTGGAGGAACTGCGAAATGCATTGGGATCTATCACCATTGCCAAAACTGGGGTCTATGGGGTGTTTGATCTCAAAGGAAACGCCGAGATTCATCCGACTTTGGAGGGGAAAAATTTGAGTGATCAATCGTTCATGCAGGAATTCTTAGAAAAGAAAGAAGGTTTCTTAGAGTATGAAGAAAATGGAAAAAATATGATTTCTGCTTATCGATACTACGAACCGTTTGAATGGATCATTGCGGCAACTGCGCCAGAACAGGAATTTCTGAATGAAATTTTAATGAACTTAAATACATCGATCTTTTTTTCTTTTCTGATCTCGGTGGCTGTTCTCAGTCTTGCCCTCTATTTGATTTCCCAGAGTATCATCAAATCGTTGAAAAAGATCGAGATTGCCTCAGAAGAAGTCACTCAAGCGGCCACTCAATTGTCTTCTCAAAGTCAGACTCAACGCAGTTCAGTGGAAAACATGAGTGCTTCTCTCCGTGAGCTGATTTCCTCCATTCAGGATGTTGCAGAAAATACCAATACCGTCTCCAGCACAGCCAATAATTCAGCAGAACAAGCAAAAACTGGCAATGAAGCAGTCAAAAGGACCACTGAAGCGATGGAACTAATCCAAAAATCTTCTGAACAGATTAATGAAATCATGGAAGTCATCTCGGATATTACCGAACAAACCAACTTACTGGCCTTAAATGCAGCCATTGAAGCGGCACGTGCTGGCGAGGAAGGGAAAGGGTTTGCCGTGGTTGCCGATGAAGTTAGGAAATTGGCTGAACGTAGTGCGACAGCCGCTCAGGAAGTAGCCACTCTGATTAAAAACAGCGAACAACGGATTGCGGAGGGCTCCGACTTGTCAACCCGGGCCAGTGAGGTGTTGAATAATATCCTGGGACATGTGAATAAAACGGCTGAAATGGTAGAACAAATTTCTGCTACGACAGAAGAGCAGGCAGCCACTTCGCAATCGATCAAAGAACGGATGGATGAGATGACCACCATCATTGAAAAAAACAGTTCTTTTGCCGAAGTTCAAGCCAATTCCGCACAGAACATGATGGCCCAAATCCAATCCATCCTTCATGGAAAACAAATTACCTCCACCCCTCCTGTTGATCCCACAGCACCCTCTCAGACAGTGGTGGTTTCTGAAAATTCTCCTGCTGATCTCACGCCACCTTCCCAGGCAATGGTGGTGTCCCAAATTCCAAAAGCCAGCCCTCCTGTACTCGCTGATAAACCAGCAGAACCTGGGAAAAAAGATGACTATTTGGATTGGTAAATGTTGCTCAATCTCAACTTTTTGCTAAAGATATAGAATGTGATTGCTTATTTTTGGATTTCAGGGAGTTACACCCAAGATACAGAGAATTTTGCAATTTGATTTGAGTTTTCTTAGAAAAATCGTTAGATGTGATCAGAAAATGATGAAGTAGTTTTTAGGCCCATGTATAGGCAATTCATGACACAATCAATTAAAGGTCAAATAAAAATTGTTTGAGATATGTATGCACGGGTAGAAAAATCGAAAGAGAATAAAAGTAAGGCCAGTAGTAATTCTGTTGGCCAGAAGAGAAGTCATCTGGATCATGGTGTTGGATGTACAGACCATCGATTGGCAGCAGTCATGCAGCAAGAACTTCCAGCAATGAATAATCGTTCCATGATCAAAGAAGTGCCTTTGCCTGACTTATCCCAGTCAACCCAAATAAAGGCTGTTGCCAACATTTCTGGTAAAACCGTTCAGCTAAAAAAAGCTGAGTTACTCGATGAAATGCCTAAGGATGTGAAACAGGCAATCGAATTTTTAAATGATATACATGATCTGCCATCTATTTCTGATTTCGGAGAAATTGCGCGTGAACAAATCGAGTTATTAGAGAAAAGTGACTATGCTCAACACTGCAAAGATCTCATAGCCCCTATCAAGAAAAAATTACCCCAACCGAAGGCACCTGCTTCACCGCTGAAAGAGAAGATTATCCATAGTATTTGGGTGCAGGGTAATTACCGAGACAATGAAGAGCTGCAGGATGCCCTTGAAACAAGAAAAAACTCGAAAGCAGAGGGGTGGAAAAACCTTATTTGGGTTTATGAAACAGAAAAAAAAGAATCACCACAGGAATTCAGTACTATCGATGATATGGTCGTCCGCCCTGTTAATGTTCAGGGTCTGGATATGCAGGAGGTTGATTTTTCTCAAACTATGGCTTTGTGGAAGGATAAACCCGCATGGGTGTTAAAATTTATCCCCTTGCTCGATTTGTTGTTTGCCAAAAAATCTTTTGTCACCATGAGCGACATCATGAGAATGATTATTCTCTATTACAAAGGAGGCCTCTACCAGGATGTTAAAATCCATCTCAAAACCCCAAATGTTGAGTTCTTCGATCAACCTTTGGTCAACACCGATGTTCTCCAATTAGTGGATGGTGGCCCCAATAAAGAAAACTGGGCCATGATTGCCAACGCAGGCTGTCAGATGATCGAAGACATCATGGAAGCCACGTTGCGTCAATTCCCAAAGCCTTCAAAAATTTCGACAATGCCTGAAAACTACGCCAATGACGGACAATACAGCAAAGCTCATGTCTACTTACACGATGATAAAGGACCATGGAACCGCATTGAAGCCAAGAGTAAAAGCACTGATCGCATCAGTGACGTGAACCCATCGTTAAAGTTGGAAAACCCTCGTCCCGTTAACTCCTGGGCACATACTGACGGAGTTGAATTTAATTGGGATTCAGAATCTACACGTCAAGCTCCTCTCGATGCCTCTGATCTGGATAAACCTGGTCGTACCTTTGGTTCCATGGCGACTGAGATTGAAAGGAGTATCGACCAACGGGAAAAAAAGGGCTACCTGAGTCGAACCGAAGCTGATCATCTTCGTGATGAGTTCAGGCCCCTTGTAGAAAATCTCATTATGCAATCTATTGATAAGATTCAAAATAATCCTAGCAATGTAGAAAGCATAATGGCTGCGGGAATAAAAACAATGAATGCAATCATTGATAAATACATTTGAAAAGAGCCGCACCCCTTGGAGTTGGATTCCAAAACCCATAAAATAAGTAGTTCCTTGTGTCTATGAATATCACTTGTCTCAGCTTAGGAAAGTGGTCTTGAGAGCTTACACTTCCTATTTCTAACTATCTGAAATTATTTTAATAAAAAAATCTCCCCGGAAAAATAGGTACTCCTTCCCTAAAAAAACAGATATTCCTTCCCCGGAAAAATAGGTACTCCTTCCCCATATACAAACATTTCTGATTTTGTTATGAAATTGGAGAAAGTCTATAGAAAGCGTGCACCTTTCCCTGCTTTTCATAAAAATTCAAATTATTCATTATTTGTATTCACATTTCTTCAGAGTAAGTGTACAAGTAACTATCTACTAACTACTTATTTAAGGTGCTATAGATTAAAGGATGGAAACACAAACAGGTTCTAAATAACGACTGACGTGAGATAGTATAATTTCTTCAACGAACAATTCAAAGGTAGGCATGAGTTCTCAGAAAACGAGCCGTTTGGAAAAAGAAATTCAAAGTTTAACAGAACTAAGAGTACAATTGGAAGCTGCTCAAAAGCGGCTGATCACTTCCTATCAAATCAATGCTGATCCAATCTTATCTGTTAACCAGGAAAAAGTTATTTGTTTTTTCAACCAAAAAGCGGAAGAAATATTTGGATTAACTCAGGAAGAAGCCATTGGCAAAACACTTGAGCTGGTTTTTAGTGCTTCTTCAGCTCACCGGCTCTATCAGATTTTCTTCAGAAAACGAGGTGAATTCCTGACAGATGACATAAAAAAGATGAAATTTAACGTTATTGGCAAACGGACAGGAGTAGAGTATTTTTCATCAGAGGTTTTTGTCTCTGCTATGCAACATAAAAAAGAGCAAACAGGTTTAA
>JANQHV010000276.1 GCA_028282505.1 SAR324 cluster bacterium
GCGAAGCAGGTCGATTCATTGGTTTCTAATTCTTCGTCGGTAGAAACCAGCAAAGAGGATCAATATATCACCAATGTTCTTTCTCATCTTCCCAAGAAGAAACCCCTACATCAATTTGCTGATTTGTTTTTGCGTTCTTTCTCATTTCGAGTATTGCAAAACTATAGCTATATGGAATTGGCAGAATTTGTCCAGGAACGTTTTCGTTTTTTTAATAAGGTGATGCCAGAAGGGGGAGGATTTCGTATCTACAATCCTAAATTAAGCAACAAAACTAATTTTGAATTCGTATTTCCAGATGCAGCCTTTTTGCTCATTACCATCGATAATTTATTACGGGAATTTGGCATACGAGTTACCTTTAAACTTCATGTTCTCTTGTCTGTCAAAGTCGATCAAAAAGGTATGCCTTCCACATTCATGGCTCCTTCTCCAGAGAGTGAACGAATCGTTATGGTGTATATCGAATTTGAGGAATATACCGATGAAAAACTCTTGGATAGGTTACATGCAAAAGTCGCCACACATATGCAGGCGGTTCAGATTGCCCATCAGGATAATGATGCAATCATCAAACAATTGGTGTCCTTAAAAAAGAATATCGCTTCCTCCTCCGTGAAAGTACCAGAGTCTGAGAAAGAATGGCTGGATTTACTAGACTGGTTGATGAATCAGAACTTAGCGTTTTCGGGCTACCTGCGATTTCCTGTATCTGACCAGGAAGAGCAAAAATTGATACAACCAATTCCTGGCAGTGGACTAGGCATTTTTTCTCAGGAATATTTGGAGGAACATGGAACCAATCTTCTGGAAAATTTAATCTCAGATATATGGCATAAAAGAAATATCCCATCACCTTATAGACTGGATACGGTGAAAGTGAAAAGCCCCATCCAGCGCTTTGAAAACCTGATGTGTCTTAGTTTGAAAATTTCAAACAAAAAAGGACAGGAGGAAGAACACATGTTTTTTGGTTTGATTCGACAAAGTTCGTTGCAAGCCAAAAAATCAGAAGTACCGTTGATTCGTTATAAAATGGAATATATTTATCAGAAAAAAAATATGCTGGAAAATAGTTTCGTTTATAATGAAGTTGCCCGTATTTTTACGGATATTCCTCACTTTGAACTCTTTCGTACGTCTGCAGACAGTCTCTTGCAAATGACAGAAGACCTTTTATCGATCACGGATCCTTACGACATCCATTGTTTTGCACAAAGTGACCCTGCGAACAAAAAACTACAACTGTTGATCACGATTCCGCCCTCACTTTTTTCTGATACGAACATTAAGGCTATCGTGAATTATCTCAGAATCCAGGCTCCTTATGCGGATTATGAAACAATTGAAGTGAGAGGATGGCATACCAGTCGATTGTATATTTACTTTGATTTATTGGGAGATGGAACATGGGAGCCGGATATCCGTACCTTGGAACAGGAAATCAGTGAAATGATCAAAACTTGGGAAGAAAAGGTTCGTCAAATCATATACGAAGAGTACCCCAGTAGTTTGAGTGACAAATTGTCGAATTTTTATTTGCCCTTGATGCCTCCACATTATCGTGTCAGGAGTACTCCTGAGGGAACGGTACGCGACATCATGATCCTGGAAAAGTTGGCTCATGGCAGTAATATTCAAATCAACCTCGCTCCTTTTTCGATGCCCGGTTCTGATTTGGCAGGAAAAGTTTCCGTGCTCTATCTTTATACCCGGCCAAAAATTGATTTAATTCATGTGATGCCAGTGTTGCAGAATATGGGATTTTATGTGATCGATCAATTGACAGCACGCATGGGAGACAGTGAGAGAACATTTGGCTACATTCATACCTACCGTGTGCAGGACCGGCAGGGCCAATTGATCGATATCAAACGACATAAGGCACGAATCCAGGATCTACTCATTGCTGTTTTTGAGAAACGAACCGAAGATGATCCTCTCAATGCACTCGTGCTCTTAGGAGACATGGATTGGAGGGCGATCAACGTACTGCAAATGTATCGTAATCTTTACCTGCAACTTGGCAGAATTCACACTCGAACAAAGATCGATACAGCATTGAAGAATTATCCAAGTCACGCCAGGAGTTTATTTGAATATTTTGAGAGTAGGTTTTCTCCCGCGGATCAATTTGGAGATGTGGAGTATCGTAAAACGGTTTTGTTGCCTCAGAAGAAACAAGAATTTTTAGACAGTCTTCGCCGTGTTGAGGAAGTGGCTGATGACATGATTCTACGACGACTGTTCAGCCTGATAGAAAATACATTGCGCACTAATTTTTATATTCCCAAATCCAATTCAGATACTTTCATTTCTATCAAACTGGACTCTCAAAAAATGGACCTCATGCCAGTTCCGGTACCATTCCGAGAAATCTATGTACATGATGTTGCGATGGAAGGCACTCATTTGCGTTTTGGTCCAGTTGCACGAGGAGGATTGCGCTGGTCTGATCGACTCGATGATTTTCGTACAGAAATTTTGGGACTGGTCAAAACTCAGCAGACGAAGAATGTCGTGATTGTACCAGTCGGCTCCAAAGGAGGTTTTATTGTCAAAAAACAATCAGCCACCCGTGAAGAAGCTGCTGCCGAGTCTCAAAAGCAGTACCAAAAATTTATCAGTGGTTTATTGGATATTACCGATAATTTGGATGCAAATCGTCAAGCCAAGCACCCTGCTCACGTTATTCCCTATGATGGGTTAGATCCATATCTGGTTGTGGCAGCCGATAAAGGAACTGCTACTTTTTCTGATACGGCTAATTCGATTGCGACTCGATACCAATTTTGGCTGGATGACGGATTTGCATCTGGAGGCTCTGTTGGCTATGACCACAAAAAAGAAGGCATTACGGCACGTGGCGCATGGGAATGTGTCAAACTTCACTTTAAAGAATTAGGCAAAGATATCCAAACTGAGCCTACCACAGCAATTGGGATTGGAGACATGAGTGGGGATGTGTTTGGTAATGGAATGCTGCTGAGTAAAGCTCTCAAGCTGCAAGGGGCCTTCAATCACCTGCACATTTTTTTAGACCCCGACCCTGACCCTGCTCTCAGTTGGAAAGAACGACAACGCTTGTTTCGGTTACCTCGCTCGACCTGGAAAGATTATAATGCCAAGTTGATCAGTTCCGGTGGTGGTATTTATGATCGAAAAGCAAAAGAAATTCCTTTGTCACCGCAAGTGAAGCAAATGCTTGGAGTGTCAAAAAATGTCTTGAATGGAGAAGAAGTCATCCAGGCCATTTTACGGATGGAAGTAGAATTGATCTGGTTTGGTGGGATTGGAACCTATATCAAGTCTGACAGCGAAACACATTTTGAGGTTGGTGATCAAGCCAATGACTCGGTTCGCATCAATATTTCCGAATGCCATGCCACTGTCATTGGTGAAGGAGCCAATCTTGGTTTGACTCAGCTGGGAAGAATCGCTTTTGATCAAAAGGGACACCTCAATACCGATGCGATTGATAATTCGGCTGGTGTCAACATGTCTGATTATGAAGTCAATATCAAAATTTTGCTCCAGCAATTATTACAGCAGAAGCACCTGAAATCCATAAAAGAACGCAACGAAATCCTTGAAAAAGCCACTGATGAAGTGTCAGAGTTAGTATTGGCCAACAACCGTGGACAACACCGTCTGCTGTCCATGGATGTGATGCGTTCAGTGAACAAATTTCGTATCTTTAAATACCTGGTGCGATATCTCATTACAGAAAGGGGATTAGATGCTCAAAGCGAATTCATTCCGAGTCGTGGAGAATTAGAAAAAATGGAAGAGGCTGGTGAAAAAATACCACGTCCTGTTTTATGTGTGCTACAAGCGTATGTCAAAATGTGGATCTATGACCGTTTACTGGAATCCGACTTACCCAACAATCCTTATTTAGAAACAACATATCAGGAATATTTTCCACAAACCATTCGCAAACGTTTCGGGGAGAAAATCAGTGAGCATCCACTTAAACGTGAAATCATTGGGACACAGATCACCAATAAAATTGTCAATCAGGCTGGCATGACATTCTTCTTTCGGGCAGAGCAATTGGCCAATTGTTCCATTGCTGATATTGCAACAGCCTATTTGATCTTTGATGAAAGTCTGGCTGGAAACGCATATCGTGAAAAAATCCTATCTGTTAAGGAAGTTTCCGAAAAAGAAAAATACCGCATACTGATTGGATTTGAAGAAGTGATACAGGTACTGGCACAAAGCCTGCTGCAGCTTGGCAATTCGTTGGACTTTAGTCTGATTGAGAAGTATAAAGAGTTACTGGAAGTCTTGAAAAAATCTTTGATAAAATCAGAAGAAAAAATTCCTGAGAATGTGGAAGTTCTTGAAAAATTAGGGTTTACCAAAGCACTTGCAACCGAAATTGCTACCATCAATCAACTTGGCATTGCACCAGATATTCTCTATTTGCATGAGAAGCAGGGAATTGAGGTTTTAGCCGCATTACACCTGGCTATTTTAGTCGACGAAATATTTGGTTTTCAGTGGTTGAAAGAAAAAATACAAGCCCTTGAGCTAGAAACAGACTGGGATCAGTCCCATCAGGATATTTTATTGCAAACTATTGAGATGCGTAAAATTAATTTAATCTGCCTGGTATTGCAGCATCATGATCAAGCAACTCTGGAGACAATATCTTCTGAGGAATTACTAACATCACTCAATGAGCAGTTTGCTGTTCCTTTAGCCACTTATTTCCAAACCCTCAATCAGTTGAAAGGAGGCTCTCCCATTAACCTGACGACTCTTTCCGTCAGTATCAACCGGCTCAATTTTTTAGACACAATTCAGAAATAAACTCATGAGTCTTCTCCCAGTAGGGTCTGAACCGTATTGGTCAATTCTACAGTAGAAAATGGTTTGGTAACATAGGCATTTGCACCGGCATCCATTCCTTTCTGGATGTCGGCTTCTCGGTCTTTTGCTGTCAAAAGGACTATTTTAGTCTGTTGAAACGCTTCTTTGGCTCGCAATAGTTGACATATCTCCACCCCAGAACGATTTGGCAACATCACATCCATCAAGATCAGATCGGGATGCACGGCTTCTATCAATTCCAGTGCTTCTTCTCCACTTTTAGCCAGATGGGGCTGATACCCTTTTTGTTTCATTAAAAACTGAAGCGAAAGCATGATCATGGGATCATCTTCGACAATGACTATTTTTTTGGGAGACATAGTAAACAATATCAAAAATTGTTAAGCTGAAAAGTATCATGTCGTGACCTGGATTTTGCCATTTTTTGATATTGTGGAAGAAGTTCTCATTCACTTCCCAAACCTCTTAAATGATCTTTGTTGTAAGATAAATCCTCTGGACCATCTATTGTCCCAATTAAATCTTTTATGCCTGTTAAACTAGAATGAGTTTGCTCTAATGCTGATACAATTCTCCAGGGCTTCTCTGATTAATTCAGACTTATTTTTGTTTTGACGATTCGTCAGCTCGACCAACAATCAAGCGTTTCAGGAATTTTCAGTGATATATTCTTCATATTGAATAATATAGTTCGCCAGAAAAGTTTTTTCCTATGGCACATTTTTTGTGGGTTATCAACAGACTGATTGTTGGCCACTAAACCGAAAGGTCGGACCCCCACGAAAACCCACCAAAAAAGATTTTTTTTAGTGTTTTTTGTGGATTTCGTGGCCAACAGCAAAAACGATGCCTTTGGAAAGAACTTATCTGGATATCTATACCAAATATAATTCAAAGGTTTTCTAATCACAATACCTAAAATCAAAATTAGGGGACACCTATCTAAGCCTGGACATCTATGGCGAAAATGCTATTCTGGAAGTTCATTCCGAACGATAGTATGTTATTAGTCTGTTGGTATGATCAGTGGAAGTCAAGAAATTTGATATGAGAGTGACCCATGTTAGCTCCCCAATCACAGAATGTATTTTATCCCGAAACAGATGGAAAACCGATGGCCGAAACAGACCTTCACCGCCAGTTGATCATCAAAATGATCGATATCTTACAAGGAGCCTTTCCTGAAGCCTATGTCTCTGGCAACATCTGTTTGTATTATGAACAAGGCAATCCCAAAAAAATGATTGCACCCGATACTTTGTTGTGCTGTTCTCAGCCTCCAATGGTCAAAAGGACTTATTTTGCCTGGGAAGAAAACGCTCAACTGGATTTGGTCATGGAATTCAGTTCCTTTTCAACTCGGCGGGAGGATCATCATAAAAAGAAACGTATTTATGAACAAATCCTGCAAGTTCCCTATTATGTGATTTTTGACCCCTATGGTATTTATTTGAATGCCTGGCACCTGAGGGACAGACGATATATTCCATTGGAACCTGATGAGCAGGGGTATTATTATTTAATGGACTTGAATCTTTATCTGGCCATTGAAAATAATAATTCATTGCGTTTTTTTAATTCTGCCAGAAAGCCTCTTTTGACTACTGGGGAATTGGGACTGCAACAAGCCGAGCAGGAACGACGGCAAAAGGAGCAAGAACGGCGGCAAAAAGAAGAAGCTCTGAAACGAGAAGAACAGGAACGGCGGCAAAAAGAAGAAGCTCTGCAACAAGCCGAGCAAGAACGACAGCAAAAAGAAGAGGCACTTGCTGAGATAGAACGGTTGCGTGCTCTACTTACAAAATAGCTGCTTTACGTTTCACCGTGCTTTAATTCGATCAATTCATCACAAACGTTAATCAAATCTCCAGCCAAATGTAGTGGCACCGCCCAGCGTATCGATCACTTGCTCGAACGAATGCAAGAGATCTTGTATAAGATTATGGAATCTTTAAGAGATCAAGGGAAGTGTGAAATAAAACGTAGCACCTTCTTCACTGCCAGATGCGACGCCAATGCGGCCTTTGTGGTGTTCAATGATGTTTTTACTGATCGATAATCCTAATCCACTGCCCGAATAGGTTTTGTTCTGAGGATTTTGGACTTGTCGAAATTTCTCAAAAATGTGTTCCTGGTCTTCCTGTTGAATGCCGACTCCATTGTCCCGCACCAATACCTGGACTTTGGAGCCCAGATGATTCAGAGAAATCCAGATTTTTCCTCCTTCGTCTGGACAGAATTTAACCGCATTGGACAGTAAGTTGATCATCACCTGAGTCAGTCGATCATAGTCACCATAAATTTGAGGGTGAGAGTCCGGCAAGTTGCAATGCAATTCGATATTTTTTTCCTTTGCCAACTGACCAGTCGTGGTGATGGCATTTTGAATAATGGATTGGATATCAACCGGTTCCATATGCCATTTCATTTTCTTAGAATCTAACTTTTCAAAATCAAGGACATGATTAATCAATCGGGTTAAACGCTCTGTTTCTTTAATAACGATTTCCAGGAATTCTTCTCTTTGGGGACGTTCTAAGTCAGGAGTATGGTAGATAATTTCAGAAAATGCTCTTACTGAAGTTAAGGGGGTTCGCAGTTCATGAGTAATCATCGAAATGAAATCATCTTTCAACGTATCCAGTTCAGTCAAACGAAGATTTGCTTTTTGTAATTCATCATTGGCTTCCAAGAGTTGCTGTGACTTTTCTTCCAACTGCTGGCTATAAGAAATTATTTGCTGAGTCGCATCCAAGATGTCCATCACTTCTGCCATTTTCAACGGTTCTGCACCCACAACAGATTCCACCATAATTCTGGCAGAAACCGATCCAATGGTTCCAGATAATAAGTCTTCTGTATATTGCACCAAGTTGGCATCTGCCTGCAAATTTTCCTGAAGTTCAAATTTGTGGCGATCTGCATACATTTGCAGGGCTTTTTCTGTACGTCGTTTGCCCAAAAAACGTTCCAATAGCTGACGTAACTCGTGGGTGGATGCTGTTCCCTTCCATAATTTGGAATGGCTATGGTCAATGGAATAACGCATCACATCGATAAAAAGGCTGGCCTGACTACGATCTTCTGCCCTTTGTGGGCTCAGCAAAGAGATACCAATGTATAGGCTTGTGTTGAAAAACAGGCTCCAAAAGGTTGCCTGGGCAATGGGTCCCATTGTTTCAATTCCAAACAGTTGAGAAGGTTTCAAAAACTCAATACCAAACAAACCTTGTTGCAGAATGGATTCAGGAAACAGACCGGCCTCAATCAATTGACTCAGCAATAGCGTGTATCCCCAGATAGAGAAGCCTGCCAGCAGACCCAGCAATGCCCCCAGTCGAGTGCCACTTTTCCAATACAACCCTCCAATGACAGAAGGAGCAAATTGTGCAATGGCCAGAAAGGAGACCAGACCGGTAGAGACTAGGGAGGCTTGACTGCCAGCAATCTGGAAATAAAGATAACTGGTGAATAATATCAACACAACACTGCTTTGACGGATGGTCAGCAAGATTCTATTCATAGCCGGGCCTTCTTTGATTTTTACCAGCGGCAATCGAATAATAATCGGGACGACCAGGGAGTTACAAATCATGGTACTCAATGCTAGCGTTTCCACGATAATCATACTGGTGGCAGCCGATAATCCTCCAATAAAAATCAACCAAACCAGAAATTCCTGTTTGAAGATGATCGGGAGGGCCAATACGAAAGTATCAGCATCAATGGTATTGGGAAAGTGAAGACGTCCTGCCAGAGCAATGGGAAATACAAATAAGTTCATGAAAAACAAGTAGAGCGGGAAAAGCCAACTGGCACGATCTAAATGGGTTTCATTGACATTTTCCACCACTGCCATTTGGAATTGACAAGGGAGGAACAAAATTGCCAACATCCCCAATAAGCTCAGAAAAAACCACTCCTCATACGAATTATTTTTGCTGCGCAACGTCCAGAGGGATTCCAACTCTGGGATTTGTTTGGCCTCTTTCAGTAAATCTCCGAATCCCTCATATATGCCATAGACAACAAATAAACCAAGGGCAATGAAGGCAACCAACTTCATAATGGATTCAAATGCAATTGCTGCGACTAGACCTTCATGACGTTCTGTTGCATCCAGACTGCGTACCCCAAATGCAATCACAAAAACAATCAGCAAGACCGTGATGTAAAAGGTGGTGACTTTGGTAAAGGGAAGGAAGGTGGCAGAAAAGGTAATGAATTCTTCTGGAAAATCAACAATTAACTGAAAACTAGAACTGATTGCTTTGAGCTGCAAAGAAATATAAGGCAGGATACCGACAACGGCGACAATGGCAACGACTCCTCCCAATAGTGTGCTTTTTCCATAGCGGGAAGAGATAAAATCAGCAATGGAGGTGATCGAATAGAGCTTGCAGATGCGTATGATCTTGCGCAGGATTCCTGTCCATAAAAATGCCATCAGCGTAGGGCCAAGGTAGATGGGAAGATACAAAAAACCTTGGGTGGCTGCACTCCCCACATTTCCATAAAAGGTTAACCCCGTACAATAAACCGCAAAAGAAAGTGAATAAATGGTGGCATTATTGATCAGGCTTCGGCCTGCTTTTCTTTGCTTGTTAACATAGTAAGCAATGCTAAAAAGTAAACCAAAGTAGGCTAGTGCTAAAAAAAGTAATCCGAAGTTGGCGATCATGACGAATTTTTCGTTTCCGACGGGGTAGGTTCCTTTTTCTCAATGATCCAGCAAGCCAATATGATCAAAATCAACCAGGTAGCAAAAAAATAAAAATACAGTAGAGGCATATCAAATACCCAATACTGGGGACCAAATAAAGACAATACAGGGTAATTCAGAAGAAACAGCCCCACTAAAAATATTCCGATCAATTTTTGTCTCATATCATTTACCAATCCTCATTACTGATTTGAACAAATTTTGGCACTCATGGCCTAAAGTCTATAGACAGAAAAATACCCGTAGACTTACTGGGTTTTTCATAAATACCCATTATTCATGCTCACAAATGAAGAAAAAATAGGAAAATCTACGGATAGACAGATGGAAATAAT